>NZ_JBHXKA010000276.1:0-1071 GCF_042722885.1 Streptomyces sp. NPDC058401 | reverse complement strand
TGTGTTGTCCCGAGACGTTGGTGACACGCGTGCTGGGTTCTTGAAATGGGTGAGGGCCTCCGGGTTCGGTGTGGATTGCGACATCTCCACCTAGCCGAGGAGGCCCTCGTGGTCCACCGTAATGCCCCGCTGACCGAGACCGGCCGACTGCGACTGGCCCGCTGTGTCGTGGACGACGGCTGGCCCGTGCGCCGGGCCGCGGAGCGTTTCCAGGTCAGCCACACCACCGCGGCCCGCTGGGCCGGCCGTTACCGGCAACTTGGCGTTGCCGGAATGAGTGACCGCTCCAGCCGACCCCACCATCAGCCCGCCAGAACGACGGCCGCGGTCGAGGAACACGTCCTGCGACTACGCCGCGAACACCGCATCGGACCCCTACGACTCGCCGCCCGCACCGGGATCGCAGCCTCCACTGCCCACCGCATCCTCACCCGCCACGGCCTTCCGCCCCTGGCGGCCCTGGACCGGGCCACCGGCGAACCCATCCGCCGCTACGAACGCGCCCGCCCGGGCGAACTCGTCCACATCGACGTCAAGAAACTCGGCCGGATCCCCAACGGAGGCGGACACAAAGTCCTCGGCCGGGCGGCCGGCAGCCCGAACAAGGACCGCCGCAATGGGGCCGGATACGCCTACCTCCACACCGCGCTCGACGACCACACCCGACTCGCCTACACCGAAGACCTGCCCGACGAGACGGCCGACACCTGCGCCGCTTTCCTCACCCGGGCCACCGTCTGGTTCGCCGAACGAGGCATCACCGTCGAACGCGTCCTGACCGACAACGCCTGGGCCTACAGCAAGAACACCTGGCGCCAGACCTGCCGTGACCTGGGCATCAACCCACGCTGGACCAGGCCCTGGCGGCCCCAGACCAACGGCAAGGTCGAACGCTTCCACCGCACCCTGCTCGAAGAATGGGCCTACCAGCGGCCCTACACCTCAGACGCCGAACGCCAGATCGCGTTCACCGACTGGATCGACTGGTACAACTACCACCGACCCCACACCGGCATCCAAGGCCAAACACCCGCCAGCCGCGTCACCAACCTGCCCGGACAACACACCTAG
>NZ_JBHXKA010000275.1:0-1088 GCF_042722885.1 Streptomyces sp. NPDC058401 | reverse complement strand
CTCCCTCGCGGAGTGACCGCCGACCGGTCCGTGTGGTGGCCGGCTCAGGTCCGGGCCGCGCCCATCACCCGGGCGAACTCCTCCGGGTCGGACGCGAAGCCCCGCAGGGCCGGGTCCAGGGACCAGACCCCCTCGGCGTCGCGGGTGAACTCGGCGACGGTGACCGCGCTGGCCGCGCCGAAGCCGGCGAGGTCGTCCACGGCGAGATCGGTGTAGCCCTCCCGGATGCGCAGTCCCTTTCCGGCGACCTCGGCGAAGGTCAGGGCCGGGCCGCCGCCCGGCCGCTGGATCACCACTCCCACCACGACCCGGCTCAGTTCGGCCGCGATCCGGTTCAGTTCGAGGGTCATGACCTCGTCGAAGCCCAGCCCCTGCCCGGTCCTGCTGTCCCGGTTGAGCGTGATGGTGCCGTCGGGCGACCGGCTGCCGAAGTGCACCAGGTGGACGGGATCCCCGTAAGGGTCCGCGGCACGGTAGACCGCGGCGAGCAGGTCCAGGTCGTGGACGGGCGCTCCCGCCGGGCTGGGATCCCACCGCAGCGCGATCTCCACCTTGGCCAGGCCCTTGCGTACTCCGCTCACCGAACTCCCCCTCCGACCACCGTGCGTTGCCCTCCCATGCTGTCACGGGTCCCGCCCCGGAGCTCGAACGACCGTACGTTCCCGGCCAGTCCGGGCCCGGGGCGCGCATCGGCGGGACCGGCCCCGGCGGCGGGGACCGCGACGGCTACCAGTCGCCGTCTTGTACGGGCTTGCCCGGCCGGGGAGCGTTCCCCAGGGGTGCGATCTGGCCGGGTGCCGGTTCCGCCCACGGAGCCTCGTCGGTGCCGAGCCATTCGCCCACCGGCCGGACCCCGCCCAGGGTGCCGGAGGGGGCGAGGTCCGCGGCGTCCTCGTCGTAGTAGTCGAACCACGGCAGTCCGGCCTTGGTGTAGGCGGCCCGGTCCACCGGCGAGGGGGGCGGCTCCTCCCCGGTGATCCGCCGCCACGCGGGCGGGGTCACCAGGTGGACGAAGACCCGCGCGGCCGGCTCGGCCGCCCAGTCCTTCGCCTTGCGGTCGTCCCGGTACACCTCCTGGTGCATGGAGC
>NZ_JBHXKA010000274.1:0-1328 GCF_042722885.1 Streptomyces sp. NPDC058401 | reverse complement strand
ACCCGGGACCTCCTGCGGCGCACCGGCCGGCAACTGCTGCGGGCGCCGGGCGGGCCGGCGGTCTTCGAGCGGCGCACGGTAGAGCTGGCGCGGGCCGAACCGGCCTTCGGCGCACTCGTGGCCCGCTGGCTGGAGCGGGCGCCGCAGGAGGCGGCGGCCCTGCTGGGGCCGAGCGCGCGCCGGACCGTCGAGACCCTCGCTCACAGCGCGTCGCCGCGGGAAGACGCCGATGATGGGCAGCGGCCACGGGCATGGCAGTCTTAGACCTGCAATCGGCAACCAGGACGTGGGCCCACAGGGTTCGGGCGAGGAGCGGTCACAGTGCAGCGCTGGCGTGGCTTGGAGGACATCCCCCAGGACTGGGGACGCGGCGTCGTCACCATCGGCTCCTACGACGGGGTCCACCGGGGTCATCAGCTGATCATCGGACGCGCCGTGGCCAGGGCGCGCGAGCTCGGTGTCCCCTCCGTCGTCGTCACCTTCAGCCCGCACCCGAGCGAGGTCGTCCGCCCCGGCAGCCACCCGCCGATCCTGGCCCCGTACGACCGGCGCGCCGAGCTGATGGCCGGGCTGGGCGTGGACGCGCTGCTGATCCTGCCCTTCACGGCGGAGTTCTCGCAGCTGTCCCCGGCCGACTTCATCGTGAAGGTGCTCGTCGACAAGCTGCACGCGCTGGCGGTCATCGAGGGCCCGAACTTCCGCTTCGGCCACAAGGCCGCCGGGAACGTCGAGTTCCTGCGGCAGCTCGGCGCCACCTACGACTACGAGGTCGAGGTCGTGGACCTGGTGGAGCGCGGCGAGGCGGGCGGCGGCGTGCCGTTCTCCTCCACCCTGGCGCGCAAGCTCGTGGCGCAGGGCGACATGGACGGCGCGGCCGAGATCCTCGGCCGCCCGCACCGCCTGGAAGGCGTCGTGGTGCGCGGTGCGCAGCGCGGGCGCGAGCTCGGCTACCCGACGGCGAACGTGGAGACGCAGCCGCACACCGCGATCCCGGCCGACGGGGTGTACGCGGGCTGGCTGACGGCGGACGGCGAGCGGATGCCGGCGGCGATCTCGGTCGGCACGAACGTGCAGTTCGACGCGACCGAGCGGACCGTGGAGGCGTACGCGATCGACCGGGTCGGACTGGACCTGTACGGCATGCACGTGGCCGTGGACTTCCTCGCCTACGTGCGCGGGATGGCGAAGTTCGAGTCGCTCGACGGGCTGCTGGAGGCCATCGCGGACGACGTGAAGCGCGCGCGGGTGCTCACCGAGTCGTACGACGCGGAGCGTTGACGAGCGGTCGGACGACAACGGGCGAGGGCCCGTACCGCCCCGGGGATCCC
>NZ_JBHXKA010000273.1:0-1428 GCF_042722885.1 Streptomyces sp. NPDC058401 | reverse complement strand
GGTTCGGGCCGCCCGGATGCTCCGCCCCAGAGATTTCCCGAGTTAGTTGCGCGCGCGCACGCACCATGTCACAGTTGGCGCAGCGGCAGAGCTGCGCCCGGCGGGAACGCCGGGAGGGCAGCCGCCGCTCCGCGTCGGGCGGTGTCCGCCCCCGCCCCCGTCCGGGCCCCGCCCGACAGCCCCCCTTCCACCCATCAGCCCGAGGTGAATCGTCGTGACCACTCCCCCGAGTGCCTTCCCCGACGTCGAGGCCCTGGTCGTCGACGTCCTCCAAGCTGATCCCGCCCTGTCCACCGCCGTCGTCGCCGTCAGCCCGCCCGCCGGATTCGACGGCACCCAGCGGGCCGTCATGGTCAACCGGCGCGGCGGCGCCTGGACCGGCGACCTGCACGTGGACATGCCTCTGATCGAGTTCGAGGTGTACGGGCCCACCAAGGCCGCCGCACACACGCTGGCCAACGCCGCCCGGCGGGCCCTGCTCGCCGCGCTCGGCAAGACGTACGGCTCGAACACCTTCACCGACGTCGTGGAGCACGACGGACCGCGCTGGCTCCCGGACTACCTCTACCGGGGCGCCAACCGCTACGTCTGCGTCATCGAGGTGTCCCTCAGCGTCTTCTGACGCACCGGCCGGCGGGCGTGCTCCCGCGCCCCGGCCCCCCATACGAAGGCCCTGCCGTCCGGCGGGGCCTTTGCCGTACCCGGACCCGGAGAGATCCGGGGTCCGGACCGGCAGACCCCTATATAAGGAGAAGCATCACCATGGCAGGAAACTCGTCCGAGATCCGCGTAGCCGGCAACGGTCGCCTCTTCGTCGCCGCTGCCGGCACCGCGCTGCCGACGGCCTTCACCGGCAAGCCGGACGTCGACTGGGGCGCCGGCTGGAAGGACCTCGGCTTCACCACCGCCGACGGCGTCACCTTCTCCAAGAAGGACAAGCTGGAGCCGGTCGACTCGTGGCAGGCCGTCAGCCCGGTCCACTTCACCTACTCCGACCGGGACCTGAGCATCAAGTTCTCGATGCTCCAGTTCAACGAGCTGACGCTGCCGTTCTTCATGGGCGGCGGCGCGGTGGCCGACGAGGCGACCCCGTCCAACGGCATCTACCGCTACGACATCGCGGACTCCCCGAAGTCGGACGCCCGCGCCCTCGGCCTGGAGTTCACCGACACCAAGGCCTCCGACGGCTCGGTCGTGACCTACCGCTTCTACATCCCGCGCGGCCAGGTCACCGCCTCCGACGACATCAAGCTGGCCCGCAAGTCGGCTTCCACGCTGGGCATCACCTTCACCGCCCTGACCACGGGTGACGACAAGCCGCTGGCGAGCTTCGTCATGAAGGACGGCGCGTACGCGCTCGTCTGACCGGCCGACAGGCCCTGACGGGGGCGGGGCGGCCGCCCTCGGCCGGCCGGGGCGGACCCGGTC
>NZ_JBHXKA010000272.1:0-1793 GCF_042722885.1 Streptomyces sp. NPDC058401 | reverse complement strand
GGGTAGGGGACCCGGCCCCGCAGGGCAGACCCAGCCGCACCCGCCCACCGGACCCCGCGCCGGGACGGCGGTGGCGGCAGCCCCGACCGGCCACCGCCGGACGGAGTCCGGCGCAGCGGCGCGAAGCCGGTAAGGCCCGCCAGGGCCGCGCCGTGCGAGTGCCGCATTGAGAGGGGTGACATGAAGAGATTCAGTCCGTAGGGTGCTGAATATGGATATGCACACTGTCGTGGTGGGAACGTCCGGGGCCACCGCCGAGGACGTGATCGCCGTCGCCCGCGGCAATGCCCGCGTGGAGCTCTCCGGCGAGGCCGTCGCCGCGCTCGCCGCGGCCCGCGAGATCGTGGACGCGCTCGCCGCGAAGCCCGAGCCCGTCTACGGGGTGTCCACCGGGTTCGGGGCGCTCGCCTCCCGGCACATCAGCCCCGAGCTGCGCGCGCAGCTCCAGCGCAACATCGTCCGCTCGCACGCCGCCGGCATGGGCCCGCGCGTCGAGCGGGAGGTCGTGCGCGCGCTGATGTTCCTGCGGCTGAAGACCGTCGCCTCCGGGCACACCGGCGTCCGGCCGTCCGTCGCGCAGACGATGGCCGACGTGCTGAACGCCGGGATCACCCCCGTCGTGCACGAGTACGGCTCCCTGGGCTGCTCCGGCGACCTCGCCCCGCTCTCGCACTGCGCGCTCGCGCTGATGGGCGAGGGTGACGCGGAGGGCCCCGACGGGACCGTGCGGCCCGCCGGGGAGCTGCTCGCCGAGGCCGGGATCGCCCCCGTCGAGCTCCGCGAGAAGGAGGGCCTCGCCCTCCTCAACGGCACCGACGGCATGCTCGGCATGCTGGTCATGGCCCTCGCCGACCTCGGCAGGCTGTACACCGCCGCCGACATCACCGCCGCGCTGACGCTGGAGGCGCTGCTCGGCACCGAGAAGGTGCTCCAGCCCGAGCTGCACGCCATCCGCCCGCACCCCGGCCAGGGTGCCTCCGCCGCGAACATGGCCGCCGTCCTGAAGGGTTCCGGGCTCGTCCGGCACTACCAGGAGGAGACCGCCCCGCGCGTCCAGGACGCCTACTCCGTGCGCTGCGCCCCGCAGGTCGCCGGTGCGGGCCGCGACACCATGGCGCACGCCGCCCTGGTCGCCTCCCGCGAGCTGGCCGCCGCCGTCGACAACCCGGTGGTGCTGGCCGACGGGCGCGTGGAGTCCAACGGGAACTTCCACGGCGCCCCGGTCGCCTACGTGCTCGACTTCCTCGCCATCGCGGCCGCCGACCTCGGGTCGATCGCCGAGCGGCGCACCGACCGGCTGCTCGACAAGAACCGGAGCCACGGGCTGCCGCCGTTCCTCGCGGACGACGCCGGCGTGGACTCCGGGCTCATGATCGCCCAGTACACGCAGGCCGCACTCGTGAGCGAGATGAAGCGGCTCGCCGTTCCTGCCTCCGCCGACTCGATCCCCTCCTCCGCCATGCAGGAGGACCACGTCTCGATGGGCTGGTCGGCCGCGCGCAAGCTCCGTACCGCCGTCGACAACCTGACCCGGATCGTCGCGATCGAGATGTACGCGGCCACCCGCGCCATCGAGCTGCGCCACGGGCTGACCCCGGCGCCGGCCAGCCAGGCCGCCATCGCGGCGGCGCGTGCGGCGGGCGTGCAGGGTCCCGGGCCGGACCGGTTCCTCGCGCCCGACCTGGCCGCCGCGGACGCCTTCGTTCGTTCGGGTGGACTCGTGGACGCCGTCGAGGCCGTCACGGGCCCGCTCGCCTGAGAGGTGCCTGAGGAAGGGTGCGGCCCCGGGGACG
>NZ_JBHXKA010000271.1:0-2085 GCF_042722885.1 Streptomyces sp. NPDC058401 | reverse complement strand
CACGTACGCCCAGTACGCGAACGCCCCGACAGCACGCCCAGGCACGGCACCAGACGCCGCGGACTCGGCCGACAAGATCCGAAAGAGACGACCTAGGGGGCCGGGGTGGGAGGACCAGGTGGTGAGGCATTCCTGGAGGTGGTCCTCGGTGAGGGTCTGGTCCAGGTGTCCCGGGTGGCGGGTGCGGGTCCGGAAGCGTTCGGCGACGAGGGGGGTGGGGCAGTCGCAGTGCACCTCGATCAGGTGCACCTCGATCAGGTGGGCCTCGAGCTGGTGGAGCCGGGTGGGGGCGGTGTCGCGGTGCCACCAGTTCACGAGCACGGCCCGTCCGGCTTCGGCGGCGAGAGCGAACAGGATGTCGTCGGCGGCCCGGCTGAGGCTGTGGCGCCAGGGGTGGTCACCCATGCCGAGGGAGTCGTAGAGCGACTCGAGGATCACGTCCTTGTCGATGAGCGGCAGGGCGAGGTGTGCGGCGAGTGCGCGGGCCAGGGTGGTCTTTCCGCTGGCCGGCAGGCCGGTGACGATGACGAAGGCGTTGTTGTCGAGCACGGCGACAGTCTGACCGGGTGCATGGGGATGTCGGGATGGAGTCGAGTGGGGGTGGCTGGGGTGGTCGGGGTGGTCGGGTTGGTCGGGAAGGTGTTGGCGGCGGCGCGCGTCGCGGGGGAGGTCGGGGACTGGGACGCGTACGGAGCGCTGTTGCGGCGGGCAGGTGGCGGCGGGGTGGGGGCGTTGCGGGCCGGCATGCAGCTGATCCGTTCCGCCGAGGTGCTTGAACGCGAGCTCGGGTGCGACGTGTTGGGGGAGGTGAGCGATCGGGAGCCGGCGGTCCGCCGCGAAGCGGCGGATGCCTTGGCCGTTCTCGCCCAGGGGGAGAGGGAGGTCGGCGTGCTGCGGGCCCTGGCGCGGGCGATCGGAAGAACGGGGGACGGTCGGGCTGGTGCCGTGCTCGTTGTCCTCGCGGGGCATGCGGACCCTTCAGTCCGTCGGGAGGTCGCGTCCTCGTTCGGTGGGCTCGACATGGGCAGGGCGGAGGGGCCGGCTGCTCTCGCCCTCATACGGCTGACCGGGGATGGGGATCCGGCGGTTCGGGAGTGGGCGACCTTCAGCCTCGGGTTCCTATCGGAGGCCGATGGTCCCGCGGTCCGTGCCGCCCTCTGGGAGCGGACGGTCGATGGGCACGCTGGTGTGAGGGAGGAAGGGATACGCGGCCTCGCCTCGCCCGGAGGCACGACCTCCGGGTGCTGCCGCTACTGAAGGCACTGCTCGAAGATTCTGCGGGAGCTCACGTCCACACGTTCGCGGCGGCGCAGATCATGGGTTCTCCCGAACTGCTGCCGGCGCTGTTGGAGTACGAGCTCGGGGACGCCGGGGTGGCTGCTGCCGTGAGGGCCTGCGATCCCGAGCAGCGGGCGCAGCTCGATGGCTTGGGTTGGGATGTGGTGGTCGTGCTGCACCGGCTCCGTCCGGAGCTGGGCGGAGCGATCCGCCGGGAGCTCTTCGGCCCGGCCCTGGAGCTCGGCCTCCTGGGTCCCGGGGGTGGGCCGACCTACGACGTGGAGGCGCTGCTCGAACGTGCCGGGGGCGACCCCGTGCGGGCGGCTGACCGGGTGCTGCAGGCGGAGGGCCGAGGCTGATGAGCCCGGGGAGATGAGGCCCTTACACCGCGGAGGTCCGTGCTGTCGCGCCGATTTGGACCCTGCAGGGGGCGTCATGTAGAGTCAAACGGTTGCCTGGAACTGGACAAGTTCGGCAGCCGGCCCCCAAAGAAGCAATTCAGAGTGGGCACCCTCGACTCCTCATCCAGGAATCTGAAGCCGGGAAATCCGGTGGAAAACTTCTGATAGAGTCGGTCTCGCCGGAAAGGGAAACGCGAAAGCGAAGAACTGGAAAGCGAATCCCGCTGACTGGGAATCGGACACGAAAGAGTCTGATAGAGTCGGAGACACAAGAACGAAACGAAGCGCCCGGAGGAAAGCCCCAGTAATTATTACTGAGGGTGAGTACAAAGGAAGCGTCCGTTCCTTGAGAACTCAACAGCGTGCCAAAAATCAACGCCAAAAAGTTGATACCCCGTCCATTTCG
>NZ_JBHXKA010000270.1:0-2198 GCF_042722885.1 Streptomyces sp. NPDC058401 | reverse complement strand
GTGCTTGACGACCTTGCCGATGCTGCCGTCGGTCGCCTCGACCGTGTACCCGATCAGCTCGGTGCCGGTCAGGTGGCCCGCGGTCGACCTGTAGCTCCACACATGCTCAGTCACGCGAATGCAACTCCTTCTCCAGACAGGGGGCGGCGGGGCAGTGCCTGCCGTCCCTCTCTTTCGATGTCGTACGCGGCGCCGTCGGTGCCCCGCCCGAACTCGCCTGCCCCGGCTCCCGCCCTTCAATCGCCCCCGCAACACCGGTGTTGCGGGGGCACGTCGGTCCGGACGCGGCTCGCCCGCCGGGGCGTAGGTAACCGTTCGCAGGGCACACGAGCCGCCATGACATGGAGACAAGCGCTGCGGCGCGGCGAGAACCCCGACAACGGGCCCGTAGCGGCGGACGCGTGGCAACGGCGCCGCCCGGCCCATCCGGCCGTCCGGGCCCTGGCCATGCTGGCGGCCTTCGTCGGGACCGTCCTGTTCAGCGTGGTCCTGGCCCGGCTCACCCTGGAACCGTCCGCCGCCTCGGTGGACCTGGTGCACAGCAACACGACGCCCGGCCATTCGATCAGCCTCTACCTGGACGGCGCCTCCACCTTCGAGGCCGTGCGCCAGCTGGGCGGCAACCTCCTGCTGGGCCTGCCGTTCGGGGTGCTGCTGCCCGTGCTCATGCCCCCGGCCCGGGGGCTGCTGCGGGTCGCCGTGGTGACGGTGTGTCTGATGACGCTGGTGGAGCTGATCCAGGGCGCCCTCGTCACGGGACGCGTCTTCGACATCGACGACGTCATCCTCAACACGGCCGGAGCCCTCATCGGCTACCTGCTCATCGGCCGCCGCCTGGGACGGGCCGTACACCCGCGCCGCAGGCACTGGTGGCACCGCCGGCCCCGCCAGGAGCAGCCCGTACCCGCGCCGAGGCCGGAACCGGAGCCCGAACCGAAGCCGGACCCGAAGGCGAAGCCGGCAGCGCAGCCGACCCGCGCGGGCTGGCGGAAGGCCTTCCAGCGCGGCGGGTGACCCGCTCGGCGCCGGACCGGGGCGCGGCGCACTCCCCGTGTCAGTTCCCTGCGGTGGGGCAGGCGCGGGAAGGTCCGTGCCACTACCACCCACTGGGGACACATGAACAGCGCCCTTCGCCTCCTGGCCCTCCTGGGAGGCTCGATCCTGCTCACCGCCGCGGCCGGCTGGGCCGTCGACCGACTGCTCCGCCGCGCCGACGCACGACACCCCGAAACGCCTTGGTGGAACCTGCTGCGCCGCTGCCGCCACGCCCTGCAGATCGTGCTGCTCGCCGCACTGCTCAAGGGCGCCTGCCGGGACACGGAGTGGCCGCCGCTGCGGGACAACGCCGCCGTCACGGGCCGGATCCTCTCGCTCGCCCTGATCGGCGCCGGGGCCTGGTTGATCGTGGTCGTGGCCTCCGCCGCCGTCGAGTCGGGGTACGCCCGCTACGCCACCGGCACCCGCGACCCCGCCCGGGTACGCCGGGTCCGCACGCAGGTGACGCTGATCACGAGGGCCCTCACGGCCGTCGCGGCGGTCATCGCGGGCGCCGCGATGCTCCTCACCTTCCCGAGCTTCCGCGCGCTCGGCACCTCCGTGCTCGCCTCCGCGGGGATCATCGGCATCGTGGCGGGCGTGGCGGCCCAGTCCACCCTCGGGAACCTCTTCGCGGGCTTCCAGATAGCCTTCGGCGACCTCGTGCGGATCGGAGACACGGTCGTGGTCGCCGGCGAGTGGGGGGTGGTCGAGGACATCACCCTCACCTTCCTCGCCGTACGCACCTGGGACGAACGCCGCATCACGATGCCCGTCTCGTACTTCACCACCAGGCCGTTCGAGAACTGGTCGCGCGGCGGTATCCAGATGACCGGCACGGTCTTCCTCCACTGCGACCACGGCGCACCCGTGGACCTCATGCGGGACAAGGTCCACGAGATCCTGCACGCCTGCCCGCAGTGGGACGGCCGCGGCTGGGACCTCGCCGTCACGGAGACGACGCCCACCACCATCGTGGTCCGGGCCATCGTCACGGCCAAGGACGCCGACGACGTGTGGACGGTGCGCTGCGCCGTACGCGAGCAGCTGATCGCCTGGCTGGCGGAGAAGAACTGGTCGCGCGGCGGTATCCAGATGACCGGCACGGTCTTCCTCCACTGCGACCACGGCGCACCCGTGGACCTCATGCGGGACAAGGTCCA
>NZ_JBHXKA010000269.1:0-2249 GCF_042722885.1 Streptomyces sp. NPDC058401 | reverse complement strand
GGGGACGCCCCCGGGGCCGCACCCTTCCTCGTGTCCGGAGGCTGTTTACGCCGTGCGCGAGCGGCGTACGGAGAAGGTCACGAACCCGGCCCCGGCGCCCAGCAGGAGCGTGCCGCCGAGCAGGTAGGGCGTGGTGTCCACGCCGCCCGTGGCGGCGAGCTCCAAGCCGGATCCGGCCGCGGAGGCGGCCTGGACCTGGGTGTTCGCGGCGGCCGGCGCCCCGGAGGCGGCCTTCTCGTGGCCGGGCGCGGTGGCGTTGGCCGAGGGAACGAACCACAGGACGGCGAGGAGGGTGGTCGCTCCGAGAGCGGTGACTGTTGATCGACGTGCGGACACGGTGCGATCCCCCTTGTGGCAGCAGCGAATTGGCCCCGTGCGGTGATGCTACGGAAAGGGGCGGGTCGTGGGAAAGTCGGGGCTGCCGCGGGATTACTCTCCGTCGTATGAACCCTTCTGAGACCTCACGATACGTACGCCTTCGGGTGGATTTGGTGCTTGAAGTGCCGGACGTGGACGCGCTGACCGGCGCGGCCCTCGCCCACATCAAGGCCGACGAGTTCATGCCGGACGAGGAGCGCGGCCACGCCGAGGCGGCCGTCCGGGAGGACGAGTCTGAGGCCCTGGCCTACCTCGTGGACCCCACTGACCTGGTCGCGGAGATCCCCGGAGTGGAGCTCGCGCAGGCCTCCTGGAGCAGCGAGCCCGTGGAATACGACCCCGAGTCCATGGAGTGGGACCTCGACGAGGAAGATGGGGAACTCGACGAAGAGACTGACAACGTCTGACGGTGGGGTTGACCACATTCGAACGGAATGGGGCAGCACCTCGGGGTGTAATGCGTTGTCAGGACGAGGCAGGGGGTCATGGCCCCCTGCCCGGGGAGTGCGGGGTTCCGGCAACGATGGAGTGGCGTGTGAGGACGGACAGCAAGCGGCGGAGAAGGTCCCTGGTGGCCATATCCGCCGTACTCGGCGGCGTACTGGTGCTCGCGGGATGCGGCGGCGGTGACGACGGCGGTGACAAGCCGAAGGCCAACGGGGAGGCATCGGCCAAGTCCCAGGCGGACGTGGACGCGGCTGCGGCCAAGGACGCCTCCAAGGCCAAGATAGCCATCACGCCCAAGGACGGCGCCACCAACGTCGGCCTGAACGACGCGGCCAACGTGGCCGTGACCGAGGGCACGCTCACCGCGGTCGAGCTGAAGAGCTCGGAGGGCACGGCGGTGGCGGGCAAGATAGCCGCCGACGGGAAGAGCTGGAAGCCGGACGGGGCGCTGAAGCGCTCGACGAAGTACGCGCTGTCGGCGACCGCGAAGGACGAGGCGGGCCGCGAGGCGCACGAGAACGCCTCCTTCACCACCGTCTCCCCGCAGAACAGCTTCGTGGGCTCCTTCATCCCGGACGAGGGCCAGACCGTCGGCGTGGGCATGCCGGTCTCGATCACCTTCGACAAGCAGATCAAGGACAAGAAGGCCGTCCAGGCGGGCATCACGGTCACCTCCAGCAGCGGCCAGGAGGTCGTGGGCCACTGGTTCAGCACGCAGCGGCTGGACTTCCGCCCGGAGAAGTACTGGCAGGCCGGTTCCACCGTCACGCTGAAGCTGGCGCTGGACGGGGTCCAGGGCGGCCCGGGCATCCAGGGCGTGCAGAGCAAGACCGTCACCTTCAAGATCGGCCGGAGCCAGGTCTCCACGGTCGACGCGAAGACCAAGAAGATGACGGTCACCCGTGACGGCGCGGTCCTCAAGACCATCCCGATCTCGGCGGGCTCCCCGGAGAACCCGACCTACAACGGTCAGATGGTGATCTCCGAGAAGTTCAAGGAGACCCGGATGAACGGCGCCACCGTCGGCTTCACGGACGACGACGGCAAGGGCGAGTACGACATCAAGGACGTGCCGCACGCGATGCGCCTGTCCAACTCCGGCACCTTCGTGCACGGCAACTACTGGGGACCGGACTCGGTCTTCGGCAGCGCCAACACCAGCCACGGCTGCGTCGGCCTGAACGACGCCAAGGGCGCGAACGACCCGAACCAGCCCGCGGCCTGGTTCTACGACAACTCCCTCATCGGAGACGTCGTCACGGTCGTCAACTCCCCGGACAAGACGATCAAGCCGGACAACGGCCTCAACGGCTGGAACATGAACTGGGCGGACTGGAAGGCCGGTTCGGCCGTCTGACCCGCCGACACCACAGCTGCACCCCGACGAAACGCAGACGGACGGCGGGGAGCCCCGGCCAGGGGGC
>NZ_JBHXKA010000268.1:0-2430 GCF_042722885.1 Streptomyces sp. NPDC058401 | reverse complement strand
CCACGGGGGCCTACGCGTGTCTCCCTCCCCCAAGGGGTCAACCGGCGGGCTGGGGGCCCGGGGGGGCCACCCGGGCCCCCTCCCCTAGGGCGTGTCCGCCCTAGCGGGTCAGGCGCCGTCGGCCGGATCGGCCGCCGGACGGAACTGCAGGGCCAGGCCGGCGAGTACGGCGCCGGCCGCCGCGCTCAGCACCGCCGTGATGCCGGCCCACTCCAGGGAGCCGCCGACCGCGCTGCCGAGCGGGTCGAACCCGGCGACGCCGCCGACCACGTGGAGCGCGGCCACGCCGAGCGCGACCACCGCGCCGGCCCGCCACGCGGCGGCCGTGTCCCGTACGGCGAGCAGGGCGCCGGCCGACAGGCAGAGCAAGGTGACGGCCAGGGCGAGCAGTCCGCCGGGGTCGCCGGAGGCCAGGCCGGCCAGATCGCCGGGCACGTGCAGCGCACCGCAGAGGAGCAGTGCGAGGGCCACCGGCCAGCGCAGTATGTGGCGCAGTGCGCCCGTACCCGGCCGCGCCGGGCCGCGGGCCGGGGCCTTGGCCTGTGCCTGGGCCTGCGCTGCGGGCTGGTGGACACGGGTCCGTACCGGGTCCGCCTGCTCGGGGCCGCCGGGCCGCGGGGGCTGTTCGCCGGTGCCGAGGATGCTGACGAGCAGGGCCACGTCCTCGATGGGCCGGCCGAGGGCGGCGGCCCGCAGGGTGATGTCGGTTTCGACCCGCTCGTGCGGGGGCTCGCCCAGCAGGGTCACCATCTCGCGGACCTCGTGGACGGGCCGGGACACGGCTGCCGCGCGCAGCGCCGTGTGTCCGGGGTTGGGGACCTGTCCGGATTCCTTGAGGAGGTTCACCAGATCGGTGACCTCCCGTACCGGCCGGCCGGTGGCGGCGGTCTCCAGGACGGTGTGCGCGGACGCTGCCACGGGCCGGGGCCCGGGGTCCGGGCCGGGCACGGATCCTGCCCCGGGACCGGCGACCGGACCGGCGTGGGGACCGGCCTGGGGACGGGCCTGGGGACCGGCCTGGGCGCCGGCGTGGGGACCGGCCTGGGCCTCGGGAGCGGTCCCGGACTCGGTCCGCGACTCGGCCCTCGGACCGGTCGGGGAGTCGGTCTCGGGGCCGGAGCCGAGGTCGTCCGTGTCGGGGACCGGAGGCCGGCCGTCCGCGGTGTCGGGGAGCCTGCGCGGTTCTTCGTACTCCGTCGCGGCGAGCGTGATCGGGTCATTCATGGAAAGCTCCGTTCGCCGACGCACGGGTCTACACATCGTGCGCCGGTCATCGTGCGTCATGGGAAGCGCACGCTTTGTTACATTCAGCGGCACCCGGCCGCGCTGCGCCATTCGGGGCGGGCAAACGGGGGTCCCCCGCGGTGCCGCGGGCCGGGTCGGCACCCGCCGTGGGCATGGTGGGGGCATGAAGGGTACGGAGGTACTGGCCGATGCGTTCGGCCGGATCCAGGACGTGGTGCACGAGGCGGTCGAGGGGCTGGAGCCCGGGCAGCTGGACGCGCGGATCGATCCCGGGGCGAACTCGATCACCTGGCTCGTCTGGCACCTGACCCGCGTCCAGGACGACCACGTGGCGGATGCGGCCGGCTGGGAACAGGTCTGGCACGCACAGGGCTGGGACGAGCGGTTCGGGCTCCCGCTGCCGCCCGGCTCGACCGGCTACGGGCACACCGCCGAGGAGGCCGGGGCCGTCCGGGTCGGCTCGGCGGATCTCCTGCTGGGGTACGTCGACGCGGTCCACGCGCAGACGGGACGGTTCCTGGCCGGGCTGTCCGCCGCCGATCTGGACCGGGTGGTCGACGAACGGTGGGACCCGCCGGTGACCCTCGGGGTGCGGCTGATCAGTGTGATCGCCGACGACCTCCAGCACGCGGGGCAGGCGGCCTTCGTCCGGGGCGTGCTGACGAGGGGCCGCTGATGGCTTCCGCGGGAGCCCTGCTGCTGGCCCTCCTCCTCACCGCCACCCCGGCAGCCACGGCCCCGGCCGCACCACCCGCCGGGGCCGGGACCGGGGCCGGGGCTGAGGCCGGGGCCGGGGCTGAGGCCGGGGCCGGGGCCGTGGCCGAGGCCGTGGCCGAGGCCGAGGCCGTGGCCGAGGCCGGAGCCGTGGCCGAGGCCGGAGCCGGATCGGTGGTCACCGCCGAGGCCGGCGCCATTGGCGGCTCGGGGGCCGGAACCGGGTCCGCGCCGTTCGGCGGAGCCGGGATCGGCCGGACCGCAGACCGTTCGGGCGCGGGTGTCGGCTCCGGGACTGGTGCCGGAGCCGGGACCGGAGCCGGAGCCGGAGCCGGAGCCGAGGCCCGAGCCGGATCGGTGGTCACCACCAAGGTCGGAGCCTTCGGCGGCTCGAGGGCCGGAACCGGGTCCGCGCCGTTCGGCGAAGCCGGGATCGGCCGGACCGCGGACCGTTCGGGCGCGGGTGTCGGC
>NZ_JBHXKA010000267.1:0-3013 GCF_042722885.1 Streptomyces sp. NPDC058401 | reverse complement strand
CCCTTGACGCCTGGGCGTCAAGGGGGCCGAAACCTTTGGTAGCGGGGACAGGATTTGAACCTGCGACCTCTGGGTTATGAGCCCAGCGAGCTACCGAGCTGCTCCACCCCGCGTCGTTGTGAACACCACTGTACGGGATCCAGGACCGGCCTCCGACCACCACCGAAAATCCGGGTCGGCCGAGACGGAAAAACTATCGTGGGCCGAGGAGAATTTCCGCAACGGCCGGCGGAGCGGGTTTTATTTCCACGTCGAGCCGACCACGGCGTGCTACTGTGGTTTTAGTTGCAGTTGTGGTTCCCAAAATTTCGAGCACCTCTGCCCGCTCCTCTCGTAGGGGCAGGGCGAGTGTTCTTGTTTTTCCGGCGTTTTCCGGGCTGGGCAATCATCGGCGACTTGAGATTCGCACAGTGCGGATCTCCGGGCTGTGCCCCGAAGGAGTTAAAAACATGGCTAATGGCACCGTGAAGTGGTTCAACGCGGAAAAGGGCTTCGGCTTCATCGAGCAGGAGGGTGGCGGTCCTGACGTGTTCGCCCACTACTCGAACATCGCCTCGCAGGGCTTCCGTGAGCTTCAGGAAGGCCAGAAGGTCAGCTTTGACATCGCGCAGGGCCAGAAGGGCCCGACCGCCGAGAACATCGTCACCGCCTGACGTTCACGCGTAACCGCGTAGCTGGGGCCCGCACCTTGGGTGCGGGCCCCAGCTCGTTGCGTTTTTTGGATCTGCGGGCCGTCTCGGCCCGCGTGCGCGGCGCGGCGGGGAAACCTGTCCCAGCGCCCCACCGTTCGGCCGATGGTTGCACTCCTCGGCTCCCCACCCGCATGCGGCGCATATTTCGCCGACACATAGGGTGATAATCCTTTCATGGCCGGTTGAATCGATCGCAGTTCGATTCGACTCCGTCATATCTTTTTATGCTCCGGCTCATTCTTGTGAATCCTCGTGCGGCCAGCTTTTCGCCGCCGAGAACTCCTCGATGTGCGCCGTATCGAGGAAGGTTCTGCATGAACCGCACGACCCGCATGAATGACCGGTCTTCGTCCTCCCGTACGGGTGGATCCAACAGCTCCTACGGCTCCTACGGCGGCTCCTCGGGCTCCGGCAGCCGCTCTTCCGGCAGCCGGTTCGGCTCGTCCGCCCCCAGCCGCTCCGGCGGTCCCAAGCGTTCGGGTGGCGGCGGTTACGGCCGTCGCCCCGCCGCACCGCAGGGCGAGTTCGCCCTGCCGGTCACCGTGGTCCCCGCGCTGCCCGCCGTCGAGGCCTTCGCCGACCTCGCCATGCCGGCCCAGCTGCTCACCACGCTCACCCGTGAAGGCATGACCACCCCGTTCCCGATCCAGGCGGCCACGCTGCCCAACGGACTCGCGGGCCGGGACGTACTGGGCCGCGGCCGTACCGGCTCCGGAAAGACCCTGGCCTTCGGCCTCGCGCTGCTGGCCCGCACCGCCGGACAGCAGGCCGAGCCGGGTCAGCCGCTCGCGCTGGTCCTCGTACCCACCCGTGAGCTCGCCCAGCAGGTCACGGCCGCCCTCACGCCCTATGCCCGCGCGGTGAAGCTGAGGATCGCCACCGTCGTCGGCGGCATGCCGATCCACCGGCAGGCCGGCGCGCTGCGCGCCGGAGCCGAAGTGGTCGTCGCCACCCCGGGCCGCCTCAAGGACCTCATCCAGCGGGGCGACTGCCGGCTGAATCAGGTCGGGATCACCGTCCTCGACGAGGCCGACCAGATGGCGGACATGGGCTTCATGCCCCAGGTCACCGCGCTCCTCGACCAGGTGCGCCCCGAGGGCCAGCGGATGCTGTTCTCCGCCACCCTCGACCGCAACGTCGACCTGCTGGTGCGCCGCTACCTGACCGACCCCGTCGTGCACTCCGTCGACCCCTCGCAGGGCGCCGTCACGACGATGGAACACCACGTCCTGCACGTCCAGAACTTCGACAAGCAGGCCGCCACGACCGAGATCGCAGCCCGCGAGGGCCGCGTGATCATGTTCCTGGACACCAAGCACGGCGTGGACCGGCTGACCGAACACCTGCTGAGCAGCGGGGTGCGCGCCGCGGCGCTGCACGGCGGAAAGTCGCAGCCCCAGCGCACCCGTACCCTCACGCAGTTCAAGAGCGGGCACGTCAGCGTCCTCGTGGCCACGAACGTCGCGGCCCGCGGCATCCACGTCGACAACCTCGACCTGGTCGTCAACGTGGACCCGCCGACCGACCCGAAGGACTACCTGCACCGCGGCGGCCGTACCGCCCGCGCGGGTGAGTCCGGCAGCGTCGTCACCCTGGTGCTGCCCAACCAGCGCCGGGACATGGTCCGTCTCATGCAGGCCGCCGGTATCACCCCGCAGACCGCTCAGGTACGCTCCGGCGAGGCCGAGCTGAGCCGGATCACCGGCGCCCAGGCGCCGTCCGGCGTCCCGGTCGTCATCACCGCACCCGTCACCGAGCGGCCTAGGGGCGGCACCGGCGGCGCCTCCCGCGGCCGTCGCAGCCGGCCCGCACAGGACCGGCGCAGCAGGACCTCCGCCACCGCCCGGGGGCCGCAGCGCCAGTCCCCGGCCACCACGGCGGCCTAGCCCTTCCAGGCGGCTCCGCCCGGATCCTGCCGGACCGGGCACGGACGGTTCTCTTCTATCTGTGAGGCAGCATGCGCTTCGTCATCGCCCGCTTTCCGTTCGACCTGACCAAGGCCGGCGTCCTTGAGTCGATGAAGGGCGTCAAGCCCGAACCGATCACCGGTGACTCCGTGGTCATAGGGCGTCGTGCCTACCCCGTGAAGCAGGTCGGCCAGGTCGTCACCCGCCAGGACCGCCGCGACTTCACGGCCGCCGAGGTGATCAGGGCCCTGACCGCACTGGGCTTCACCTGCCGCCCGCTCGAAACGGTGCCGGCGCCCGCCGCCGAGGGCCTGACCGCGGTCCAGAAGGCGTCGGCCATGCTCGGCGCCCCCTCGGGCGTGTAGCGGAGCCGCGGGAACAACGCGTACGGAGCCCAGGGCCCCGGTCGGACAC
>NZ_JBHXKA010000266.1:0-3118 GCF_042722885.1 Streptomyces sp. NPDC058401 | reverse complement strand
ACGTACGCCCAGTACGCGAACGCCCCGGCAGCACGCCCAGGCACGGCACCAGACGCCGCGGGCTCGGCCGACAAGATCCGAAAGAGACGACCTAGGCCCGGTCCTTCAGGCGGCCGGGCCCGCTCCCCGAGGCCCGGGCCACCGCACAGAGGAACAGGCCGCAGGCCGTCACGAGGAGCCAGCCCGGCCGGGAGGCCCGGGCGAGGCCGTTGGGGGCGACGCCCGCGGCCAGGGCTCCGGCGACGGCGATGCCGACGGCCGATCCGACCTGGCGGGCGGTGGAGGTGACGGCCCCGGCCACGCCGGCCCGGGACGGCGGGAGCCCGCCGACCGCGGTGTGGGTCAGCGGGGCGTTGGCGAAGCCGAACCCGACGCCGATGAGCAGGTAGGCCGACAGGAGCAGCGGCACGCTCGGATCCGCGCCCGCGTCCGGGCCCAGGGTCAGGCCCACCATGCAGAGCCCGCCCGCCGCGGTGAACCCGCCCGCGAGGAGGAGCGGCCGCCGCGGCCCGAGCCGCCCCGTCAGGCTGCCCGACCAGGGCGCGCAGACGGTGGCCCCGAGCGCCATGGGCAGGGTCGCGGCGCCGGCCGCCAGCGGGGTCCAGCCGCGGGCGTCCTGCAGGTACAGGGTGGTGAGCAGCAGGCTCACGCTCAGCGCGGCGAACACCGCCACCGCGCCCAGGACCGCCGAGGCGAAGGGCGGCCGCCGGAACAGCCCGAGGTCGATCAGGGGCTCGGCCCGGCGGAGCTCGACCCGGGCGAAGCCGGTCACGGCCGCCGCGGCGACGGCGTAGCAGGCCAGGGCCGCGGGGGAGGCCCAGCCGATGCGGGGGCCCTCGATCAGGACGCCGACCGAGACGCACAGGGCCGTCGTGAGGAGCAGCTGGCCGGGCAGGTCGATCCGCCGGGCCCGCTGTCCGCGGGACTCCGGCACGAACACCGCCACCAGGACGAGCGCGCCGACGACCACCGGGGCGTTGATCCAGAACACCGACCGCCAGCCGAGGGCCGCGATGAGGGTCCCGCCGATGACCGGGCCCGCGGCCATGCTGAGCCCGAAGACCGAGGCCCATATGCCGATGGCCCGGGCCCGCTCCCGCGGGTCGGGCATCGCGTTGACCACGATGGCCAGGGCCACCGGGCTCAGCATCGAGGCCCCGACCCCCTGGACGGCCCGCGCCGCCACGAGGAGACCGAGCGAAGGCGCGAGGGCGCAGGCGAGGGAGGCCAGCCCGAAGACGGCCAGCCCGCACCGGAACACCCGGCGGCGTCCGAAGCGGTCGGCGAGGGCGCCCGAGGCGATGAGGAGGCTGGCGAGGACCAGGGTGTAGGCGTCGACGACCCACTCCAGACCGCGGGTGTCCGCCCCCAGGCCCCGTCCGATCGCGGGCAGGCCCACGTTGACGATGGTGGTGTCCACTCCGATGAGGAACATGCTCAGCGCGCAGACGGCCAGCACCGTCCACCGGCGGCGCGTGCCGAGGGCGGGCCCTGCGGCCGCCCCGGCCCCCGTCGGGATCGTCGGGATCGTCGTGGTCATGGGTCCGCCTTCGGTCCGCGACGGCCTGTCGGCCGCCGGCTTCGGATGTCGGCCCATGCTCGGACCGGGCGGCGGCCGGGGCCCAGGAAATTTGCCGATACCGCAAAATGGCCCCATGGACAGGGGCGCCGGAGCAGCGGGACCAGCGGGAGCAACGGGATCAGCGAGAGCAACAGGACCGGCCGGGGGCGCCTCACCATCCGCCGACGACGCCGAACTCGCGCGCACCCTCGACGCCATCGGCCCGCGGCTGCGGGCGCTGCGCCGCGAGCGCGGCCTCACCCTGGAGGCCCTCTCCCAGGCCACCGGGATCTCCGTGAGCACGCTCTCCCGGCTGGAATCGGGCAAACGGCGCCCGACCCTCGAACTGCTCATCCCGCTCGCGCGAACCCACCGCGTCGCCCTGGACCAGCTCGTCGCGCCCCCCGTCACCGGTGACGCGCGCGTCCACCTGAAGCCCCGCCGCAGGGACGGGAGCGTCCTGGTCCCCCTGACGACGTACCCCGGCCGGGTCCAGGTCTTCAAGCAGGTGCTCGCGTACCGGGAGCCGAAACGGGTGACGCACGCCGGCTACGAATGGCTCTACGTGCTCGCCGGCGAGCTCCACCTCGTCATCGGCGAGCGGAGCCTCACCCTGCGCCCCGGCGAGGTCGCCGAGTTCGACACCGGCGAACCCCACTGGTTCGGCCCCGCCGAGGGCGAGGTGGTGGAGATCCTGCACCTGTTCGGACCCCACGGCGACCAGGCCGTCGTCCGCACCGGCCGGGCCGTTCAGTAGGTGCCCGTCAGGTGGGCGAAGACGACCACGTTGCCCTGGTATCCGGTGCGCTTGGAGAAGCCCCCGCCGCAGGTGATGACGCGGAGCTCGGCGCGCGGCGCTGACCCGTACACGAGGGAGTCGGGGAAGGCCTTGGCGTCGTAGACCTCCACCGCGTGGACGCTGAACACGGCCGTACGCCCATCAGCGCGGGCGATCTCGATCAGTGCGCCCCGGCGCAGCGCGCCGAGGTGGTAGAAGACCGCGGGCCCGCTGGCGTCGTCCACGTGCCCGGCGACCACGGCGGTGCCGGTGGCGCCCGGAGTGGTGCCCTCGCGGTACCAGCCCGCCAGGTCCCGGCGGGCGGGCGGCGGTACTTCGAGGCTGCCGTCGGCCTGCAGCCCGAGCCCGGTGAGCGGGGCGTCCACCCGGATGGACGGGATCCGGATCCGGGTGGGCGGGGAGCCGGGGAGCGGGGCGATGGCCCCGGGAAACCGGGCCTGGGCGCTCAGCGCCTCGCCGGGGGAGGGCACCGGGGGCCCGACGGGCTCGCCGGAGCCGCTGCCGATGAGCCAGACGCCGATGCAGGTGGCGAGCGCGACGAGCCCGCCCGCGCGGGCGCGGGCGCGGCGTGCCTCTGCCTCCATGCGGCCCCCTCGGCTTGGTGACGTGTGACGTGTCGTGGTGGGTGGCCGTCGCCCGGCCCCGCGAACGGGGGGGGCCACGCGGGGGGGGGGGCGGGGGGCGGTTCCGGGGGGGGCGCGGCCGGGGGCGCCGGGGGGGGCCCGCACTTACGCGTGCCGCGCGCCCCGCGGCCCCGG
>NZ_JBHXKA010000265.1:0-3472 GCF_042722885.1 Streptomyces sp. NPDC058401 | reverse complement strand
CCACCCCGCCCCGCCCCGCCCCGCCGCGAACCGTGGCGGGGCGGGGCGGGGCGGGCGCGTTCGCGCATCCGGCCCGGCGGGCGACGGCGCGGTCGGAGAGGATCCCGTACCCGGCCGAAGGGTGTGCTAGCGCCTGATACCAGTGGCTAGCTATGGTGGTGGTCATGGGAAAGCAGACGAACATCCGCCTGAACGAGGACGTCAAGGCCGCCGCGGAGGAACGGGCCAAGCGCCGCGGGCTGACCCTGCAGGGGTACGTGGCCGATCTGATCGAGCAGGACGTGAAGGAGTCGCGCGCCGCCTTCATGGCCGGCGCCTCGGCGTTCCTGGCCGCCTACGCCGACCGCTTCGACGCGGAGTTCGGCGAGGACCGGTACCCCGGCCTCCCGGCGGGGCTCACGGAGACCGCGGAGACGGCGCCGAGGGACGCGGCGTGATCCTCCGGATCGACCTCGCCTGGATCCTGGCCGTGGCCCAGCAGATCCCGGGCGATCCCCAAGTCGTCGACTACGGAGTGCCGGTGGCGGCGGCAGCGCGGCACGGAGCGGAGGTCCTCGACCAGGACGTCTACCCCGAGCCGCACCACAAGGCGGCGGCCCTCCTCTGCGAGCTGGCCAGGAACCCCAGTCTGGAGCTGCGGAACCTGCTGTTCGCCGCCACGGTGACCGCCGCCTACCTGTCGGCGTGCGGCCTCCCCGTGAACCAGGGCCTGGACACCGTCCTGCCCCTGGCCCGCGCGGCACGCGACGGGCTTCCGGTGCGGGAGGTCGCCGCCCGGATCAAGACCTGGACCAGTTGATCCGACGGGCTCGGCTGCCCCGGACTCAGGTCATGTTCTCGTAGACGTTCCGGCCCTTGCCGAACAGCACCCGTACGGACTCGCCTTTCCCGGTGCCCGGTTGGCGCGCCGGGGCGCCCGGCGGACGGCAACGGTTCTATTCCGCCAGGCAGCAATCTGGCCAAAAGACTTCCGGCGCGATGCGACATGTGAAATTTTACATGTCACACATCAAACGCCCGTGTATCTCCAGCACGCGGGCACAACGGCCCCGGAGGCCCCCGCAGATGCATCCCTTCCGGATATCGAAGGCCACTACGCGCAGACTTCCCGCGCTGGGCGCGGCCGTCTTCCTTGCGTTCGGCCTGTTCGCGCCACAGAGCCAGGCCGCCTCCGCCGGCGCCAAGACCCCGGCCACCGATACGTACGCACGGGGAACCGCGGCCGCGGCGCCGCGGTCGATCCCGGTCCCCAAGTCGCCGGATGCGATGAGCAACGGCTCCCGCTTCCGGATCTCCTCGCAGGACAGCACCGAGGAGACCGCCACCGCGCCCGCCCCGACCGTCAAGCCCGTACAGCCGGCCAAGTCCGGCAAGGACGGCCGGCAGTCCGCGGCCGCCGCCGCGGCCGACGAGTGCGGCGACCTCTCCGGCGTGATCAACGCGACCGGCGGCGCCCTGGTCCAGCAGCTCAAGGCGCTCCCCCGGATCACCTGTACGTACCCGCTGTTCAACCTCACCGGGGAGAACGCGCGCAGGGCCTTCAACGAAGCCCAGATGGTGACGGTCGCCAACGCGCTGCGCGACGCCTCCGCCACCTACCCGGGCAGCAACAGCACCGCCGTCGGGCAGCTGGTGCTGTTCCTGCGGGCGGGCTACTACGTGCAGGACAACAACGGGGACGTCGTCGGCCCCTACGGCACGGCGCTCGACGGTGCCGCGCGCGGCGCGCTGGACGCCTTCTTCGCCTCCCCGCGCAGCAAGGACGTCACGGACGCCAACGGCGAGATCCTCAACGAGGTCGTCACCCTGATCGACAGCACCCACGCGGCCGGCCGCTACGCCGGTGTCGTCAAGTGGATGCTCGGCAGCTACGACGGCACGTGGCCCGGCCAGATGAACCTCGCGATGCAGCACGTCGAGTGGGTCGTCGAGAACGGCTTCAAGGCCAAGAACGACGACCGCGGCTGGCGGGCCGCCCTCAAGGCCGACCCCGCCATCCTCGACACCTGGTCCGGATTCATCACGCGCAACAGCGCGCAGCTCAACCGTCTGGACGTCGTCAGCAACGTCGGCCGCTTCCTCGGCTACGCCCTGGACGTGCCCGAGCTCAAGGACCGGGTCCGCCCGCTGCTGAAGGACCTGATCAACCGCTACCCGAACGTCGGCCCCACCGCGCCGATCACCATGAACCTGGGCTGGTACACGCGCCAGTACGACAGGAACAACTGCGCTGCCTACGCCATCTGCGACCTGGGCGAGCGCGTTCTCCCGGCGATCCTGCCGATCCAGCACACGTGCACCCCGGGCCTGAAGATCCGCGCCCAGGACATGTCCCCCGGCCAGCTGGAGAGCACCTGCACCAGCCTGGTCAACCAGGACGCCTACTTCCACCGGGTCATCGGCGACAAGGGCGCGATCCCCGGTGACGTGAACACCAACCTCGAGGTCGTCGTCTTCGACGACTACACCAACTACTCGCTGTACGCCTGGGCCATCTACAACATCGACGTCGACAACGGCGGCATGTACGAGGAGGGCAACCCGGCCGCCGCCGGCAACCAGGCCCGCTTCATCGCCCACGAAGCCCACTGGCTGCGCCCGGACTTCCAGATCTGGAACCTCAACCACGAGTACACCCACTACCTCGACGGCCGCTACAACATGGCCGGTGACTTCGAGGCCGGCATCGTGACGCCGACCATCTGGTGGGTCGAGGGCATCGCCGAGAACATCTCGTTCGGGTACCGGGGCGAGCGCAACGCCGACGCGATCGCCGAGGCCGGCAAGAAGACCTACAAGCTCAGCGAGCTCTTCGACACCGTCTACGGCCAGGACGCGGACCCCGAGGTCAACTCGAACCGGGTCTACCGCTGGGGCTTCCTGGCGGTCCGTTACATGCTCCAGGCGCACCCCGCCGACGTCGAGACCGTACTGGGCAAGTACCGCACCGGTGACTGGAACGGTGCCCGCACCTTCCTGAAGCAGACCATCGGCACCGGCTACGACGCCGGCTTCGCCACCTGGCTGACGACCGCCTGCGCGACCAACGACTGCGGCCCCCTGCCGGAGGCGCCGTCCACCCCGCTGTGCACGCTCGCCGACCCCCGCCAGTTCGACAAGAACTGCCGCCGGGACAACCTCGCGGCCGGCGCCGGGAACTACAGCTACCACTTCGTGTACCTGCCGGCCGGCGTCAAGCAGCTGACCATCACCAGCAGCGGCGGCTCCGGCAACGCCGAGCTGTACTACGGCGGCAGCAGCTGGGCCACCACGAGCAGCTACCAGGCGAAGTCCGCCAACGCCGGCAACGGCGAAACGCTGACGGTGGACAACCCGCCCGCCGGGTGGGTGTACTTCAGCCTCGCCGCCGCGCAGGACTTCAGCGGGGTGAGCCTCTCCACGCAGACCAAGTGAGCCGGTCCACCGGGTCCTGAAGGTCAGGGAGGTCCTGAAGTTCCTGGAGGTCCTGAAC
>NZ_JBHXKA010000264.1:0-3537 GCF_042722885.1 Streptomyces sp. NPDC058401 | reverse complement strand
ATTTCAGCCCCGCCGGCGTTTGAGGCGCGGGGTCCGGGGCGGAGCCCCGGAGGCCCGGGCGCAGCCCCTGGCCGTCACCCACGACCCGCCGCAGCTCGACCGGACCGGGGCGGCGGGCTCAGGTCGAGTCCCGCGGCACCGCCACCGCCGCCATCAGGTCGTGTCGCAGCGCCGCCGCCGCGGGCTCCCGTACCGCCTGGTCCACCAGCGCCGCCAACCGCTCCCCCGTCGGCATCTCGATCTGCACCGTGCTGAGCCTGGGCCGCAGCAGCCGGCCGATCAGCAGGTCGTCCGCGCCCATGACGGCCACGTCCTGCGGCACGCGCAGGCCCACGTCCTGGAAGGCCCGCATCAGCAGCATCGCGTACTCGTCGTTGTACGCGAACGCCGCGTCCAGCCCCAGCGACCCCCACCGCTCGGCCAGCTCCGCCGCCGACTCCTCCGAGTAGGCCATCCGCAGGGCCACGACCTCCGCCCCCGCCACGGACCGCGCGCCCGCCAGCCGGGGCGTGGAGAAGAGTCCCAGCCCCTCCTCCTCCGGGACGACCACGCCGATCCGCCGCCGGCCCCGCTCGACGAGGTGCTCGGCCGCCCGCGCGCCGACTTCCGCCTGGTCCATGACCAGCGCGTGCGCCCCGGACACGGCTTCCGGCCCCATCGTCAGGACCGCGCGCGCCCCGGCCCGCTTGAGCGTGGCCACGTTGTGCGGGGACAGGCTGATCTCGCCGAGGGAGAGCACCGCGACCGGGCGCAGTTCGGCCCAGGCGCGGGCGGCCTCGTCACCGGTGAGGCCGAGGCTGCCGTACTGGACCACCGTGTAGTCCAGGCCGCGCAGTGCCCACTGCAGCTCGTTGAGGAAGGTGCTGTAGAGCGGGCCGATCGGCACGTGCGAGGTGGGGAGCAGCACGATGCGGGTGTGCCCGGCGCGCAGGCTGCGGGCGGCCGCGTGGGGGACGTAACCGAGCTCCTCGGCGGCCTCCCGGACCTTGCGGCGGGTCGGCTCGCTGATGCGTACGGCTTCCGCGTTGTTCAGGACGTACGAGACCGTCGCGCGCGAGACCCCGGCGAGACGGGCGACGTCCGCGCTGGTCGGCACGAGCGGCTGCGACGACTGCGTGGGGGGCTTCAACGGCGGCGTGGGGGGCTTCGATGACTGAGACATTGCCGTGGCATCTTTCCAGACCGGTTGTGCCCAGGGGCTAGCGGATGGCCGGAAACCAATGCTACACAGTGGTTACACGATTCACTGACACGTGTAACCCAGACGTCATCCGGGCTTCATCCAGGGCGTCTCCACACGTGCCGGTGCCGTGCCCAGCCGTGCCGCCGCCCTGCCGCGTTCCGTCGCACCCCCGCCGTCGCGACAGGGCGGCGCGCACTCCTCCCCACACCCCTCAGTGCACCCCTCCCGTACCCCTCGCCCCTTCCCAAACTGCCCAGGAGGGCACCGTGGCCCTTTCCTCCCCCGGCACCGGCACCGCCGCCGCCACCACCGACGCACCCGCCACCCGGCGCGGTCTGCTCCCCTTGCTGCTCGTCGGCAACGGCGCCATGTACGCCCTCTACATCGGTGTCGCCGGTGTACTCCTCGCCCTCCAGGTCGAAGACATCGACGCGGCGAACAAGGTCTCCAACTTCGGCCTGATCGCAGGGGTCTCGGCGATCTTCGCGACGGTCTTCAACCCGGTCGCGGGCGCCCTGTCCGACCGCAGCGGACGGCGCAACCCCTGGATCCTGGGCGGTGGACTCGCCGCGATACCGGCGATGTTCCTGCTCGGCGTCGCGGACACGATCCTGCTCATCACCATCGCCTGGTGCCTCGGCCAGGCCGTGATGAACATCTACCAGGCCGCCATCACCTCCGTGGTCCCCGACCGGGTGCCCATGAGCGCCCGCGGCAAGGCCTCCGCCGCCGTCGGCCTCGGCCTGCCGCTCGGCTCGACCGTCGGCGCCCTGATCGGTGCGGCCTTCTCGGACGACTACCGCACCGGGTACCTGATCTTCGGCGCGCTCGTCGCCGGCGCCGCCGTCCTGTTCACCGTCTGCACCCGCGAGGAACGGCGCCCCGCGAAGCCCTCCATGCCGGTCAAGGCGCAGCTGGCCGCCTTCGCGAGCGCCCTCAAGGACCACGACTTCCGCTGGGCGTTCATCGGGCGGGCCCTGCTGGTCCTCGGATACTTCGCGGTCAGCGGCTACCAGCTGTACATCCTCCAGGACCACACCGTGCTGCCCGAGGGCATGAAGCCGGAAGCGGCGGTGGCCATCATGATGCCGCTGACCAGCGTGGCGATGGTCGTCTCCACCGTCCTCGGCGGCTGGCTCTCGGACAAGTACGACCGCCGCAAGCTCTTCGTCGGCGCCTCCGCCCTGCTGTCCGCCATCGCACTGCTGATCCCGGCCCTGTCGACCAGCTGGACGGCCATGCTGGCCTTCGCCGTGATCAACGGCCTCGCGTTCGGCTGCTACATGGCCGTGGACACCGCACTGGTGACCATGGTGCTCCCCAAGGCCGAGGACGCCGCCCGCGACATGGGCGTACTCAACATCGCCAACGCCGGGCCGCAGATCGTCGCCCCCTTCATCGCCTCGGTGATCGTGTCCGTGAGCGGCGGCTACACGGCCCTGTTCATCGCGGCCGCCGCCCTCGCGGTGGCCGGCGCCCTGGCGGTCAGGCCGATCCGCAGCGTCCGCTAGAACGCGCCCGCCCCGCCCCACCCCACCCACATCCCCCTCCCACGAAAGGCAGCACAATGCAGCTCCACACCCACACCTGGGGCGAAGGCGACCGCATCGCCCTCCTGATCCACGGGATCATGGCCGACCACCGCACCTGGCGCCGGGTCGGCCCCGCCCTCGCCGAGCGCGGCTACCGCGCCATCGCCGTGGACCTGCGCGGCCACGGCGCCAGCGGCCGGGGCGAGTACAGCCCGGAGGCCTTCGCCGACGACGTGGTCGAAACGCTCCCGGCCGGCGCCGAGCTCGCCATCGGCCACTCCCTGGGCGGCCTGACCCTCTCGAAGGCCGTCGGCAGGCTGAAGCCGAAGCGCGCCGTGTTCTCCGACCCGGCCTGGCACCTCGCGGAGCTCGGCGAGGGCTTCGGCCCCGAGATGTTCGCCCAGTTCAAGTCCGCGCCCAAGGAGCAGATCCGGGCCATGAACCCGCGCTGGGAGGAAGCCGACGTGGACGTGGAACTGGCCACCCTGGCCGTCTGGGACGAGGCCACCGCCCTGAGCCTGGCCCCGCTGACCGGCACGGACCTGCTGCCGGCCGCACCGGTGGTCCCGTCCCTCGTCCAGCTGGCGGACCCGAGCTTCCTGATCTCCCCGGAGCGCGCGGCGGTCCTCAAGGAGCGCGGCTTCGAAGTCCGTTCGGTCACCGGCGCCGGCCACACCATCCACCGCGACGACTTCGACGGCTTCATGGCCTCGCTGGAGGGCTGGATCTAGGTGTGTTGTCCGGGCAGGTTGGTGACGCGGCTGGCGGGTGTTTGGCCTTGGATGCCGGTGTGGGGTCGGTGGTAGTTGTACCAGTCGATCC
>NZ_JBHXKA010000263.1:0-3620 GCF_042722885.1 Streptomyces sp. NPDC058401 | reverse complement strand
TCCCCCACCAATCCGACAACTCCCCCGCCTGGATGGTTGTTTTGGTCTTACCGGCACACGTTATGGGCGGGCCACCCCGCAGGGGGTGCCCGGCCCTTCTCGTACTCGCGGCGCGCGCAGGGGCTGCTACACCCCCGCGATGATCTCCGCGGCAGCGCGCCCGCACACCCGGGCGGCGCCGTGCGTCGCGATGTGCAGCGCGCCGCGCGGCTCGGCCTGCGGCACGCCCATCTCGACCACGATCGTCTCCGGCCGCGCCGCGACGAGCGCGTCCAGGGCCTCGGTCATCCACGGGTGCCGGTGCGCGTCGCGGACCACCGCGACGACGGTGCGGTTGCCCGCGGCGGCCAGGATGCCCTCGGCCGTCGCCCCCTCCGGGTAGACGCCCGAGTCGGTGCCCGGGACCAGCGCGGACACCTCCCCGGCCACCCCCCACGGGGTCTCGTCGCCGACCGCGAAGTTCGCCACCGGGGTGAGCGTGGCGATGTACGGGGCGTTCACCGGGGCGGCCGCCGTGCGGGAACCCGTCACGACCACCGCGCGGCGGGCCGCCGCCAGTCCGATGCCGGGCGCGCTGCTCCCCTCCGGCCGCGCGCCCTGACGGACCTGACGGGTCCACTCGGCCAGCGAGCGGACCCGGGCGGCGGCCTCGGCGAGGCGCTCCTCCGGGAGCGAGCCCTCGCGGACGGCCGCGACCAGTGCGTCGCGCAGGCGCAGCACGGTGCCCTCGTCGGCGAGCCCGCCGCCGACGCAGATGGCGTCGGCGCCGGCCGCAATGGCCAGCACCGAGCCGCGCTCGATCCCGTACGTCCCCGCGATGGCCTTCATCTCCATGCCGTCGGTGACGATGAGGCCCTCGTAGCCGAGCTCCTTGCGCAGCAGACCGGTCAGGATCTGCGGGCTGAGGGTGGCCGGGCGGGTCGGGTCCAGGGCGGGCACCAGGATGTGGGCGCTCATGACGGCCTTGGTGCCGGCCTCGATGGCGGCCCGGAAGGGTACGAGTTCCCGGGCGGCCAGGGTGTCGAGGTCCACGTCGATGCGCGGCAGCGCGTGGTGCGAGTCGACGTTGGTGTCGCCGTGGCCCGGGAAGTGCTTGGTGCAGGCGGCGACGCCGGCGGCCTGGAGGCCTTCGACGTACGCGGCGGTGTGCCGGGCGGCGAGGTGGGTGTCGGCGCCGAAGGACCGTACGCCGATGACCGGGTTGGCCGGGTTGGAGTTGACGTCCGCGGACGGGGCCCAGTTGAGGTTGACCCCGCACTCGGCGAGCCGGCGGCCCAGCTCGCGGGCGACGTCGCGGGTCAGGTCCACGTCGTCCACGGCGCCGAGGGCCAGGTTCCCGGGGAAGGAGGAGCCGCCCCGGACCTCCAGGCGGGTGACGTCGCCGCCCTCCTCGTCGATGGCGACGAGGACGTCGTCCCGCTCGGTACGAAGCTGCGCGGTCAGCGCGGCGAGCTGCTCGGGCGAGGTGATGTTGCGGCCGAAGAGGCCGACGGCGGTGAGGCCTTCGGCGACCTGCCGGAGCAGCCAGGCGGGGGCGGTGGTGCCCTCGAAGCCGGGCTGGAGGACCGCGAGGGCGTCCCGGGTCACGGTGTCTGTGCGGTGCGCAAGGACAGTCATGGGCCGTTATCCCTTCACGGCGCCGGCGGTCATGCCGCCGACGGCCTTGCGCTGGAGGAAGACGAAGATGAGCAGCACCGGGACCGCGAAGAGCGAGGAAGCGGCCATGGTGGCGCCCCAGTCGTTGCCGAAGGCCGTCTGGAACTGGGTCAGCCACAGCGGCAGGGTCTGCGCGGTCTTGTCCTTGTTCAGGATCAGCACCATCGCGAACTCGTTCCAGGCCGTGATGAAGCCGAAGAGCGAGGTGGACATCAGGCCGGGGGCCAGCAGCGGGAAGATCACCTTGCGGAAGGCCTGGCCGCGGGTGCAGCCGTCGATCTGGGCGGCCTCCTCCAGCGTCACCGGGACGGCGGCGATGAAGCCGCGCAGGGTCCAGATGGTGAAGGGGAGGACCATCACGAAGTAGATCGCGGTGAGCAGCGGGAGGCTGTTCAGCATCTCGGAGTCACGGGCGATCATGTACATCGCGATGACCATGACCTCCCAGGGCGCCATCTGGGCCATCATCACCGCGAGGACCAGGCCCTTGCGGCCCTTGAACTTCATGCGGGCGATGGCGAAGCTCGCGGCGAGGGCGACGAGCAGGGCCAGGCTGACGGCGCCGATGGTGACGATGAAGCTGTTCGCGACGTAGGTCCAGAACAGGTCGACGCCGGTGGCCTTGGTGAAGTTCTCCATCGTCGGGGTGAAGACGAAGACGGGGTCCTTGGAAAGGATCTCGCTGGACGGCTTCAGGGCCGAGGAGAACATCCAGTAGACGGGGAAGACGAAGAGGACGGCCAGCAGCAGGGCGCCGACGTTCTTGGCGACTGCCGCGGGACGGATCGGCCGGCGGTTGCGCAGCTGCTGGGGCTTCGCGGACGGCGCGGGCGGCGCGGGCTTCGGGGCGGTGCTGGTGCTCACTGCTCCTCCTCCTGCTTCAGGATCAGACGGAAGTAGAAGGACATGACGATCACGAGCATCACGATCGTCAGGACGGAGATCGCCGCGGCCAGACCGTAGTGGCCCTGGCTCTGGCCCTCTACGTACGCGTAGATCGTCAGCGTCTCCGAGGCGCGGTCGGGGCCGCCCTTGTTCATCGCGTAGATCTGGGTGAACGCCTTGAAGATCCAGATGACCTCAAGGAACGTCGTGACCAGGAAGAACGACTTGAGGTTCGGGAAGACGACCTTCCAGAAGGTCTGCCACCCGTTGGCCCCGTCCATGCGCGCGGCCTCGTACAGCTCGCCGCTGACCGTGGTCAGGCCGGCGTACATGTTGAGGGCGACGAAGGGGATGGAGCCCCAGGCCAGCAGGACGGTGATGATCACCATGGTGGACATGCCGGTCTCGAACCAGTTGTGCTGGTCGTAGCCGGCGAAGCCGAAGGTGCGCATCAGCCAGTTCATGACGCCGTACTGCTCGTCGAACAGCCACTGGAAGACGGTCACGGAGGCGACGATCGGCATGGCCCAGGCCATGACCAGCGCCATCGACAGGACCAGGCGCATCCACTTGCCGAGCCGGTTCAGCAGGAGCCCGATGAGGCTTCCGAGCACCATGATCAGCAGGACGTTGGCGGCTGTGAAGACGAAGCTGCGGACGACCACGGTCCAGAACTGCGAGTCGCCCAGCAGCTCGGTGTAGTTGTCCACGCCGTTGAACGGCGCCTTCCGCTGGATGAACTCGATCTTGTCGACCTTCTGGAACGACAGGATGATGTTCTTGATCAGCGGGTACAGCAGCAGGGTCGCCATGCTGAGCACGGCGGGCCCGATCAGGAGGTACGGCAACCACCCTGAGGGGAGCGACTTTCTGCCCCCGCGAGGAGACTGGGACGCTGCCTTGGCTCCGGTGGGCGGCGGCGTCTCGGCCGGCCCCGCGGACTCGTGTGGTGCGTCCTGTGGAGCGGAAGTGGCCGCTCCCTGGGAGTGCACGGTCATGTCTGGGCTTCCTCGCGGTTGACTGTGGCGACTGGCACCCGCTTCCCCGCTCGGAGCAGGCGGCGCTTACGTCTGTCAATG
>NZ_JBHXKA010000262.1:0-3644 GCF_042722885.1 Streptomyces sp. NPDC058401 | reverse complement strand
GCCCGCCCCCCCCCCCCCCCCGCGCGCCCCCCGCCGGGGGGGGGCGGGGCCCCCCGGGCGCGCGGGGGGGCCCGGCCCCCCGGGGGGCGCCCCCCCCCCGACGGTGCGAGGGTCAGTGCTTGAAGGTGTCCTTGATCTTTTCCTTGGCCTCGCGGGCGTCGCCCTTGGCCTGCTCCGCGCGGCCCTCGGCGGTCAGCCGTTCGTTGCCCGTCAGGCGCCCAGTGGTCTCCTTGAGCTTGCCCTTGGCCTGCTCGCCCTTCGCCTCGGCCTTCTGCTCACCAGACACAGCTGATCACTCCCTCTACGGTGGAAAGGTCTTACAAGCCCCCGTATGACCACCGAACGCCCTCCCAAACCGCTGGCGGCGCGAGAGCCTCCCTCCTCGCGGCTCCCGGTAGGTGCACGCCCATGGGTCGAGGTTCGCCGCCGGCAGGGCAGCCGCAGCGCGCGGCAGCCGGTGGCACATCGCAGCCCACGGTCGGCTCGCCGACCCGGCTCCGCTTCCGTCGGGCCTAGCGGGGGAGGAGCGCGCGGACCGTCTTGCCGCCCTCGGGTGTGGGGGTGATGGCGGTGGTGTGGGCGAGGTCGTTGACCATGTGCCAGCCGAACCCGCCGGTGCCGTTGCAGGTCGGGGGTACGCGCACGCGGATGCTGGGGGCCGGGGTCGCCCCCGGCGGACTCACCTCCTCAGACCCGGATCGCCCTATCTGAGCGCTGCCACCACGGGTTGCGCCACGTCCAGGACCGGCTCACCACCTAGCCTCACTGCCCCGTGTGCCAGCGCCTCCACCTGGACGGATGTCGTAGCCGGCCCGGCTCCCGCCTCGGATATCGTGTTCCCCTACGGGGTGCCATATCGGATGTGACGCCCCCCACCGGAGGTAGTCAGCGTATGAGCTCAAAGCGCAGCAAGAATCTAGCCCTGCCCGTACTTGACGACGCATTTCGACTCGCGTCGGTCAAGGACGCCGACGAGGCCACCCGTGACTTGGCCGCACGGCTTGCCACCACGGAGCTGCGCCGCGTTTCCCACCCGGGCCGGGTCACCTGGGATCCCACCGATCAGGCCGAGCCCGTACCGGTCCCGCCGACTGTGGTCGACGGTGACGGGGACCTGTGGCTGCGGGACCGGGGTACTGGCACCTGGACCATGCCCGAGTTCAACCCGAAGGAATTCCCGGCCCGCTGTGGCGAGGTTCTGACGTGGAACCAGCTTGCCCGCGAGTTCGGCCCGCTGACCGCACTGGCCGACGACCGCCGCACCGGCGGCGGCCGGCGCTGACCGCGCAGCTTTCTGGGATGACCGCGCCCCTGAAGCGCCCGATACGGGTAGCCGGGAGCTCCAGCTCACCGCCGAGCTCCACGATGGCGGCGAGCAGCTGAGCGTGGTGCTGGCGGCGTGCAACGGCCTCGAACAGCGTGGTGCGAGCCTGGCTCCGCCCGATGCTTCCGGCTCGGGGCCGCTTCCCGTCTGGCGGGCGCCGGAGAAGACCGTTCGGCCGCTGCTCCCGCTTGGCGGGGCGCAGGGCCGATCGGTCTTTTCTTACCGTAAGGCGTAGGAGGAGGCGGGTGTCCCGGCCGGGCGATGGATGGCCCACGGCCTGACCGTGTTCGGTCTGGCGGCGGGGTAGGCGGTCACCGAGCAGCTGCGCGACCCGAGCGCGTGGCAGGCAGCCGGTGCTGGCGGCGTTATCGATGACGCCTACGACGGCTTCCCGGCGGATTTCTTCTCCCACGAGCTCTCCGAGGCCCCCGGCTGGAAGGTCGGTGGATGGGCACAGTGGGTGCTCACCGATCCCATCGCCCGGTTGTGCATCAACTGCGGCACCGCGGTGACTCCGCTGCTGACCATCGACTCGGACGAATGCCGCGACCACAGAAGAAGCTGGGGCCCGAACGAGGAGCAGCACATCCCCGAGTTCGACGTCCACGTCTGCTCGACGTGCTACACGGACACCGACCTGATCCAGTAGACGACTGCGAGAACCGCCCCGTGCCCCTGGGCGGGCGACCTGCCATTTCCTAGTCGACGCGTGGGGCTTGGTGCGCCTGAGCCGGTCTTCGCATTCGACGGCCGGCCGTCCCTATTACCGCATCGAAACACCGTTCGAGGCCGGAAGTCAAAGAAGAAGCTGAGGAAAATCCAGTCTTCGGGGTAGGGGAGGGGGCGACCAGTCACCGCACGGAGGAGATGGATCCAGATGACATCCTCATTGCTTGAAGCCGTTGACATCGAGGCGCCGGTATCCGTGAGCTGGGCTCTGTGGCAGGACGTCGAGCGCTGGCCTTCGTTCCTCAGTCACGTCCGGCGCGTTCAACGCGTGGACGGGACCACATTCGTCTGGCAGGTCTCACTGCCCGGGGCGAACAAGGAGTTCGTAGCCGAACTCACGGAAGTGATTCCGGAGGACCGCATTGCCTGGCGTACCACCGAAGGCGTGCACCACGCGGGCGTGGTCACCTTCCACCGGCTCAGTGACACGCAGAGCCGAGTGACTCTCCAGATCGAGTATGACCCGACCGGCTTCGTCGAGCACTTGGGCGCCCTCACCAACCTTGATGCTGTCCTGGCCAACTACGACCTGGGTCAGTTCCAGACCATGGCCGAGCGCGAAGCGGCAGAGTCCTGACCCCCGTGTCCGGGGCGGACATGACCGACCAGCCTGACAACATCACGCGGCCCGACCTCGGCCCCGGCTACCCGGCGGCCTCGCCCTGTTCCACGACCGTGTCGTCGAGGCCGTGAAGGCTGGCGGCGCCGCAGAGGCACCGGGCACTACGTCGTGAGAACGTGCCTGCTGTCCGGTCCGGCTGCGGGATCGTCGTGTCCAGGCGGCCCCGCACCGTGGGCGGTTCGTACGCGGGGCAGAGAGTGCGGACCGTGGTGAGTAGGCGCGAGACCTGGACGACCGACGAGTTTGGCACCTCCCATGCAGGCGCGGTCGGTGCCGTCCTCGCCGACGGCACCGTCCGGCCCCCGGTGTACTTCGATGCCGGCTCGGGCGGGGGAGGGAACCCGGTCTCGCAGTGGAGCGTCGCGGCGGGCACCGACCAGGTGGTCGCCGCGCTGGCGGCGGCCTCCCGCAGCGCCCGCCAGATGTCCGCGGCTGACCCGCCCCGGATGGAACGCAAGCCGCCGCGTCACGGCGAGGCCCGTGGCGGGGCGGCGCCTCTGCGAGGTGCCCTCTAGGACTAACGCCCAGTGCTGGGGCCGCGCCCGCCTCGCCTCGAGCCGCACCGCCGCACCCGCCAAGAAGCACGACAACTGGTCCCGGTTGGGGCTGGCTCAGTCCTTGGCGGCGACGTGCCGGCAGGCACAGATCCCCGAAGGGGAGGCCTGCCTGGTGCTGCTGGTGTCCGACGGGTTGTCCGACCAGATGGGCGAGGAGACGCTGAACCGGTTGTGCGGCGAACACGCGGCCGCTCCACAGGCCCGCCGGGACAGACGAATGGACCCAGATACCGAAACTGGGGCTGGTGGGGCACCAGTGGCGCGGCCCCGAGGGAATCCGGTCGGGAGTACGTGGTCGGTGGCGTAGAGTGGTCTTACCGACGCGGGGTGGAGCAGCTCGGTAGCTCGCTGGGCTCATAACCCAGAGGTCGCAGGTTCAAATCCTGTCCCCGCTACCAATGAGAACGTCCCC
>NZ_JBHXKA010000261.1:0-3829 GCF_042722885.1 Streptomyces sp. NPDC058401 | reverse complement strand
ACCCGCCCTTCCACCGTTCCCTGGGGCTCCGCCCCAGACCCCGCTCCTCAAACGCCGGAGGGGCTGGATGTGACTGGCCCCCGGGAAACGGAGGGAGGGCGGGTAGGGGACTTTGCGCCGCGCAGCGGCACGCTCCCTACCCGCCCCCCTGGGACGGATTACTCCGTGGCGTCGGCGTGGTCGTGGCCCTCGTGGAGGCCACCCCCGCTGCCTCCGCCAGTGCTCGGCGCGGAGACGACCGGCCGGCCCAGCGGAGCCAGGTCGTACGCGTAGTGACCCACCGCGTCCGCGATGACGTCGACGTTGATGTCGAGCGCCTTCTGGTCGATGTTCTTGATCGTGTCGCCCTTGCCGTGGTAGTTCACGTCGTACGCGACCCCGGCCTGCCCGCCGAACTTCGCCGCCTGCTCCGGCGTCTTGATGCCCTCGGCGCCCGTGAACGTACCGCCGGAGGGAATGCCGACCTCGATGAACGGGCCGTAGTCGGAGCGGCCCGAGAAGTCGGTGCCCTCGCGCGGGATCTTCTTGGAGTCGAGGAAGTCGTTGATCCCCTTCTCCAGCTGCGCGGAGCCCTCGGGGCCGGGGCCCGAGCCGACCTTGTCCGAGTCGTCGCCGTCGTAGACGAAGTACGCGGCGTTCGGCGAGGCGATCATGTCGAAGTTCAAGTAGAGCTTGATCTGCTTCTTCTGCTCGTCCGTCAGCCCGGCGACGTACGCCTCCGAGCCGAGCAGGCCGAACTCCTCCGCCGACCACCAGGCGAACTTGACCTTGTTCTTGACCTTGAACTGGCTGCTCGCGAGCTTCTGCGCGACCTGGAGGATGCCGGCCGAGCCGGAGCCGTTGTCGTTGATGCCCGGGCCCGCCGTGACGGAGTCCAGGTGCGCGCCGAGGAAGACGGTGTTGTTCGCGTCGCCGCCCCGCGTCTCCGCGACGACGTTGTACGTCTTGCGGTTCTCCCGGAACTCGCGGATGTCGAGGGTGACCTCGACCGGTCCCGCGGCGGCCTCGGCGGCGAGCCGCTCGCCCTCGGCCAGCGTGACACCACCGGTCGGGATCTTGCCCGCGTCGGCCGAGCCGATGGTGCCGTTCAGGGCGCCCTCGGTGTTGTTGTAGATCACCGCGCCGGCCGCACCGGCCGCCGCCGCGTTCTGCTGCTTGACCGCGAAGGCGCAGCCGCCGCGCTTGATCAGCGCGACCTTGCCCGTGAAGGCGCCCGCGGCGAAGTCGGCGGGCTCGCAGCCGCTGGTGCCGTCGGCGTCGACCGGGGCGGCGGCGATCTGCGCCGTCACGCCGTTCGCCGGGCCGCTGGCGGTGTACGTCATCAGCTTGATCGGGACGTCGCGGCCGGCCGGGCCGTTGACCTTCAGGGTCTCGGCGACCGTCTCGACGTACACGAACTCGAACTCGTTCTTGGTGACCTTGTATCCGGCCGCGCGCATGACGAGCTCGACGTACTGGGCCGACTGGACGTGACCCTTGGAACCCGCCACGCGGGTGCCCTTGTTGAAGTCGGCGATGGTCTGGAAGACCTTCAGGTGGTTGTTGGCACCCTTGCCGGTGGAGTCCTTGACCAGCTTGCGGGCCAGTGCGTCACCCCGGGCGGCGTCGCTCTGCGGGCTGCCGGTGGCTCCGGCCGGTCCGGCGAGGAGCAGCGGGGAGACGAGGGCCGCGGCCGCCAGGGCGGCGGTGGCTGCGGCTATACGTCGTGCGGGCATGAAAGTCCTTCCACGGCAGATGCGCGTGCGCGGGCACTGGGCACTGGGCACAGGTGCGCACGGGCATGCGGGCATGCGGGCAGCGCAAAAAGGGGTGTTTCGGTGCAGACGCAGGTCAAGTGCAGTGCGCCGGATGGGGGAGCGGTGGACGCACGTTAGGCATCAACTGGCGGCCATGGCCAGACTTTTCACTGATTCCGGTTTGTGAAATCCGTATATCGGAGCATCTGAGCCGTCGCATTCCGGCCACTGCCCGCTCTCCGCCTCTCCGCCTCTCCGTCCCTCCGTTCACGGACGGGCGGACCGACCTGCGTGCTAGCGCAGGATGCCCTCGATGAAGTCGGATCCGATCCGCGCGACCGTCGCCAGGTCCAGCTGGTGCTGGACGTACCGCCCTTGGCGACGGGTCTGGATCAGCCCGGCCCTCTTCAGCACCGCCAGATGGCGGGACACCTCCGGGGCGGTGATCCCGTTCGCGGCCGCCAACTCGCCGGTCGTGTACGGGGCGCGCGCCAGATTGCGGCACAGCATCATCCGCATCGGATGGGCCAGTGCCTCCATGCGCCGCTGCATCAGCTCCACCGACCCCGGGGAGGAGGCCAGTTCGGGAGAGCCGAGCGGGTAGTGGATCACCGGACGCCAGCCGGGGGCGTGCAGCACCAGCAGGTGGGGCCAGCCGAAGTTCGTGGGCACGAACAGCAGGCCGCCGCCTATTCGGGGATCGGTCGCGGTCGTGGACCCGTGGACCATCTTGTCGACCGTGACGGTGGTCAGCCCCTCGTCGACGCCCAGCGCCGAGGAGACCTCCTTCAGCACGGCCGGCAGCCCCTTGCGCCGCAGCACCTGCGTCTTGTGCCGGACGTCCGCGCTCTGGCGGGGCCCGATCCGGCGCCAGGTCTCCGCGAAGAAGGCCTCGTCGCAGTCCTCCATCAGCCGGCGCAGCCAGACCCGGACACCGGCGGTGTCGTCGAGCACCCGCACGGCGAAGGCCAACTGCTGCGGCCCGCGCGCGGAGGCCGTCTCCAGGGCCTTCGCCCGGGCGAGCGGATCCGACAGCGGGGACGGCCCGTCGCCGTCGCCGTAGAGGGCCAGCCGGCAGTGCTCCAGGGCGGCCGTCACGAACCGCTCGTCGTCCAGCCGGTCGAGCACGTCGAGCTCCGCCGCCAGGGTGGCGGCGGGCAGCCCGGACCCGCCGGGAATCCCGGCGAAGGCCATGAACAGGTCAGCGAAGGAGCTGCGCCACATGAAATCGCCCTCCAGCAGCCGGTCCGCGAGGTCCGGATCGAGCGCGGCGGCGGTCGTGGAGGTCCAGGAGGCGAGCCCGGGGTGGTGCCCGGGCTGGGAGAGCGCGTGCAACGCCATGCAGAGCTCTGCGAGGGGGGACGGCGCGAAGCCGATCCGCTCCGCGGGGAGCCCGGTGATGTCGATGGTGACGCTCATCGGATCATTCTGCCGCCGCGTGGGCCTCCCGGGCGCCAGGCCGCGCCCGCTTCGGCCGCCTGGGGGATGCCGGTGGGGTGGCCGTGGCCTTGTGCGGCGCCGTTGCCGGGGACGCCGTCCCCGGACCCCTGCGCCTCAAACGCCGGCGGGGCTGGGGGTGGCCTGGGCGCGGCGCTTGCTGCGGGTGGGGCCGGTGCCGGGGGCGGGGTGGGGTGTTGGCCTGGACTGCATGATTTAGGCGCCCTGCCTCCTACGTTCGACAGTTTTGGCTTCCTTTAGCGCCACAAATCACGCTCTACGTCCAGGCCAACACCCCACCCCGCCCCCGTCCCCGGCCTCGGAGTCCAGGTCCCGGCCCTGGGTGGGGGAGTCATGGGGCCTGGATGTGTGAGGTGTGGGGCCTGGGAGGGTGGGTCAGGGAGCCGGGCGGGCGGTCGTGGACCCGGCGGGCGGGTCGTGGATCCGGGCGAGTGGGTCATGGATCCTGGTCGGGCGGGTCGTGGACCTTGGCTGGGCGGGTTGTGGACCCTGGCCGGGCGGTTTATGGACCTTGGCTGGGTGAGCATTCTGCTCCCGCCGGGGTTTGTCTTTTCAGCCGTCCGGCGTTTGAGGACCGGGGTCTGGGGCGGAGCCCCAGGGGTCTGGGCGCAGCCCGGTTCCCCGCTTTCGGTCGG
>NZ_JBHXKA010000260.1:0-3870 GCF_042722885.1 Streptomyces sp. NPDC058401 | reverse complement strand
GCGCCGCCGGTCCCGGCCCCCGGCCCCCGGCCCCCGGCCCCCGGCCCCCGGCCCCCGGACCCCGGCTCCTCAAACGCCGGAGGGCTGATTTTGGTCGGCGTCCGGCTGGATGGCGCGGAGCGCCATTTCAGCCCCGCCGCCGTGTGAGGCACGGGGGCCCGGGGCGCAGCCCCGGGGAACGGGCGAAGGGCGGGTGGGGGGACTCCGCCCCGCACAGCGGCATTACTTCAAGAGCGGGAGGTACGGCAGATGGGTGGGGCGGACGTGAGTGACGGCGAGCGGTTGCGGCGGTGGCGGATGGTGCTGGGTGGGGGAGAGGGGGAGGGGACCGGGTGTGCGCTGAGCGGGGCCGATGCCGGGATGGATGCCGCGCTCGGGGCGCTGTACGGCGGCGACGCGGGGCGCAAGCGGGCGGGGGAGCGGTCGGCCGGACTCGGGGGGTCCGCGCCCCGCGTGGCGCGCTGGCTCGGGGACATCCGGACGTACTTCCCCACCTCCGTGGTGCAGGTCATGCAGCGGGACGCGATCCAGCGGCTCGGCCTGTCCGCCCTGCTGCTGGAGCCCGAGATGCTGGAGGCGGTGGAGCCGGACGTGCACCTCGTCGGCACCCTGCTCTCCCTCAACAAGGCCATGCCCGAGACGACGAGGGAGACCGCCCGCGCCGTCGTGCGCAAGGTGGTCGAGCAGCTGGAGAAGCGGCTCGCGAGCCGGACGCGGGCGACGCTGACGGGCGCGCTCGACCGGTCCGCCCGGATCGGCCGGCCGCGGCACGCGGACATCGACTGGGACCGGACCATCAGGGCGAACCTGAAGAACTACCTGCCCGAGTACCGGACCGTGGTTCCCGAGCGGCTGGTCGGGTACGGCCGTGCCGCGCGGGCGGTGAAGAAGGAGGTCGTGCTCTGCATCGACCAGTCCGGGTCGATGGCGGCCTCCGTCGTCTACGCCTCCGTCTTCGGGGCGGTGCTGGCCTCGATGCGCTCGATCGCGACCCGGCTGGTCGTCTTCGACACCGCGGTGGTCGATCTGACCGACCAGCTCGACGATCCCGTCGACGTGCTCTTCGGCACCCAGCTCGGGGGCGGCACCGACATCAACCGGGCGCTCGCCTACTGCCAGTCGAAGATCACCAGGCCCGCCGACACCGTCGTCGTCCTCATCAGTGATCTCTATGAGGGCGGGATACGCGACGAGATGCTGAAGCGGGTCGCGGCCATGAAGGCGGCGGGGGTGGAGTTCGTGACGCTGCTGGCGCTGTCCGACGAGGGCGCGCCCGCCTACGACCGGGACCATGCGGCCGCCCTCGCGGCGCTCGGCGCACCGGCCTTCGCCTGCACCCCCGACCTGTTCCCGGAGGTGATGGCCGCGGCGCTGGAGAAGCGGCCGCTGCCCGTCCCGTGAGTGGTCGCACTGCGTGGCAGGACCCGGCCGGGGACGGGCCGGACATCGGTGGATCGCACGAAGATGCAGTTCAACCGTGAGGCGATCTGTGACAGGTATCACCGCTCAGGTGTGATCTGCGATTTAGGGACCTACGTCCCACGGGGATAACCTGCGGGACGGACATGCCGCGTCCACGGTCACCGTGTGCGCCTTCCTTGTGACAGCGCCGTCACGTTGCCCTCCGCGGCACGCCCACGCAGATAGCAGACAACCGCGAATCACTGCGAATCTTTGAAGACAAGGGACGGACGCGCGTGGACCTGTTCGAGTACCAGGCGAGGGACCTCTTCGCCAAGCACGGTGTACCGGTGCTGGCCGGTGAAGTGATCGACACGCCTGAGGCGGCGCGCGAGGCCACGGAGCGGCTGGGCGGCAAGTCGGTCGTCAAGGCGCAGGTGAAGGTCGGCGGCCGCGGCAAGGCCGGCGGCGTGAAGCTGGCGGCCACCCCGGACGAGGCCGTCGCCCGTGCGACGGACATCCTCGGGATGGACATCAAGGGCCACACGGTCCACAAGGTGATGATCGCCGAGACGGCTCCGGAGATTCTGGAGGAGTACTACGTTTCGTACCTCCTCGACCGGACCAACCGGACCTTCCTGGCCATGGCCTCGGTCGCGGGTGGCATGGACATCGAGCAGGTCGCCGAGGAGACCCCGGAGAAGCTCGCCAAGGTCCCGGTGAACGCCAACGAGGGCGTGACCATCGAGAAGGCCCGCGAGATCGTCGCGCTGGCGCAGTTCCCGGCCGAGGTCGCCGAGAAGGTCGCCGAGGTCCTCGTGACCCTGTGGGCGACCTTCATCGCCGAGGACGCGCTCCTCGTCGAGGTCAACCCGCTCGCGAAGGTCGCCAACGGCGACGTCATCGCGCTCGACGGCAAGGTCTCGCTCGACGAGAACGCCGAGTTCCGCCAGCCGGGCCACGAGGAGTTCGTGGACCACGCTGCCGCGAACCCGCTCGAGGCCGCCGCCAAGGCGAAGAACCTCAACTACGTGAAGCTCGACGGCGAGGTCGGCATCATCGGCAACGGCGCGGGTCTCGTCATGAGCACCCTCGACGTCGTCGCGTACGCCGGCGAAAACCACGGCGGCGTCAAGCCCGCCAACTTCCTGGACATCGGCGGTGGCGCTTCCGCCGCCGTCATGGCCAACGGTCTCGAGATCATCCTCGGCGACCCGGACGTCAAGTCCGTGTTCGTCAACGTCTTCGGTGGCATCACCGCGTGTGACGAGGTCGCCAACGGCATCGTCCAGGCGCTGGCCCTGCTGGAGGAGAAGGGCGAGGCGGTCACCAAGCCGCTCGTCGTCCGTCTCGACGGCAACAACGCCGAGCTGGGTCGCAAGATCCTCTCGGACGCCAACCACCCGCTGGTTCAGCGCGTGGACACCATGGACGGCGCGGCCGACAAGGCCGCCGAGCTCGCGGCTGCGAAGTAAGGGCAGAGGTCACAGACTCACATGGCTATCTTCCTCAACAAGGACAGCAAGGTCATCGTCCAGGGCATGACCGGTGCCACGGGCATGAAGCACACCAAGCTGATGCTGGCTGACGGCACCAACATCGTCGGCGGCGTGAACCCGCGCAAGGCCGGCACCACCGTCGACTTCGACGGCACCGAGGTCCCGGTCTTCGGTTCCGTCGCCGAGGCGATCGAGAAGACGGGCGCCAACGTCTCCGTCCTCTTCGTCCCGCCGGCGTTCGCCAAGTCCGCCGTGGTCGAGGCGATCGACGCCGAGATCCCGCTGGCCGTCGTCATCACCGAGGGCATCGCGGTGCACGACTCCGCCGCCTTCTGGTCGTACGCCTCCAGCAAGGGCAACAAGACGCGGATCATCGGCCCGAACTGCCCGGGTCTGATCACCCCCGGCCAGTCCAACGCCGGCATCATCCCGGGCGACATCACCAAGCCCGGCCGCATCGGTCTCGTGTCGAAGTCGGGCACGCTGACCTACCAGATGATGTACGAGCTCCGTGACATCGGCTTCTCCTCCGCCGTCGGCATCGGTGGCGACCCGGTCATCGGCACCACGCACATCGACGCCCTGGAGGCGTTCGAGGCGGACCCCGACACCGACCTGATCGTCATGATCGGCGAGATCGGCGGCGACGCCGAGGAGCGTGCGGCGGACTTCATCGCGAAGAACGTCACCAAGCCGGTCGTCGGCTACGTCGCGGGCTTCACCGCCCCCGAGGGCAAGACCATGGGTCACGCCGGTGCGATCGTCTCCGGTTCTTCTGGCACCGCACAGGCCAAGAAGGAAGCCCTGGAGGCCGCGGGCGTGAAGGTCGGCAAGACGCCGACCGAGACCGCGAAGCTGGCGCGCGAGATCCTGAACGCCGCGCAGAAGTAGTCGCAGCAGGAGTCGCGCTGCCGCCTTTCGGCGGTACGCGCAGACGGGCGTGGCCCGCACCCCTCACAGGGTGCGGGCC
>NZ_JBHXKA010000259.1:0-3882 GCF_042722885.1 Streptomyces sp. NPDC058401 | reverse complement strand
GCCCCCCCCCGGATCTCGGGTGCGGGGCCGCCGCGTACGTACGGGAGCGACTCCGTCGACTACTCCGAGACGCCCAGGCGTTCCAGGATGAGCTCCTTGACGCGGCCCGCGTCGGCCTGGCCGCGGGTGGTCTTCATGACCGCTCCGACCAGTGCGCCGACCGCGGCGATCTTGCCGCCGCGGATCTTGTCGGCGATGCCCGCGTTGCCCGCGATGGCCTCGTCCACGGCCGCGCCGAGCGCGCCCTCGTCCGAGACGACCTTCAGGCCGCGCTTCTCGACGACCTCGTCCGGGGTGCCCTCGCCGGCGAGGACGCCTTCGAGGACCTGGCGGGCCAGCTTGTCGTTGAGCTCACCGGCCGCCACCAGGGCCGCGACGCGCGCGACCTGGACGGGGGTGATGGGCAGCTCGTCGACGACGACGCCCTGCTCGTTGGCGTTGCGCGCCAGCTCGCCCATCCACCACTTGCGGGCGGCCGTGGAGTCGGCGCCGGCCTCGATGGTGGCGACGATGGAGTCCACCGCGCCCGCGTTGAGGATCGACTGCATGTCGTGCTCGGTGACGCCCCACTCCTGGAGGAGGCGGTTGCGGCGCACGCGCGGCATCTCCGGCAGACCGGAGCGCAGCTCCTCGACCCAGGTGCGGGCCGGGGCGATCGGGACCAGGTCGGGCTCCGGGAAGTACCGGTAGTCCTCGGCGTTGTCCTTGATGCGGCCGGCCGTGGTGGAGCCGTCCTCCTCGTGGAAGTGCCGGGTCTCCTGCACGATCGAGCCGCCGGAGGAGAGCACCGCCGCGTGGCGCTGGATCTCGAAGCGGGCCGCGCGCTCGACGGAACGCAGCGAGTTGACGTTCTTCGTCTCGCTGCGGGTGCCCATGGGCACCTCGGGGCTGGTGCGCAGCGACAGGTTGACGTCGCAGCGCATCTGGCCCTTGTCCATGCGGGCCTCGGAGACGCCGAGCGCCTTGATGACCTCGCGCAGCTCGGCGACGTACGCCTTGGCCACCTCGGGGGCGCGCTCGCCGGCGCCCTCGATCGGCTTGGTGACGATCTCGATGAGCGGGATGCCGGCGCGGTTGTAGTCCAGCAGGGAGTGGGACGCGCCGTGGATGCGGCCGGTGGCGCCGCCGACGTGCAGCGACTTGCCGGTGTCCTCCTCCATGTGGGCGCGCTCGATCTCCACGCGGAAGATCTCGCCGTCCTCCAGCTGTACGTCGAGGAAGCCGTTGAAGGCGATCGGCTCGTCGTACTGGGAGGTCTGGAAGTTCTTCGGCATGTCCGGGTAGAAGTAGTTCTTCCGGGCGAAGCGGCACCACTCGGCGATCTCGCAGTTCAGCGCGAGACCGATCTTGATGGCGGACTCGATGCCGATCTCGTTGACGACCGGCAGCGCGCCGGGCAGGCCGAGACAGACCGGGCAGGTCTGCGAGTTGGGCTCGGCGCCCAGCTCGGTCGAGCAGCCGCAGAACATCTTGGTCTTCGTACCGAGCTCGACATGGACCTCGAGGCCCATGACGGGGTCGTACGACGCGAGGGCGTCCTCGTACGACAGCAGTTCAATGGCAGTCACAGTGGAAGTTCCCTCTCAGCCCAGCAGGACGTCGTCGTCGCCGAGACGCTTCAGTTCGCGGTACAGGATCGCGAGGCCGGTGACGATGGCGGCGGCGGACACGACGGCGTCGATCAGCTTCAGCGTGTCGTGCTCGGTGCGGGCCTTCTTGGCCTGCTTGACCACGCTGAGGGCACCGAAGGCGGTGGTGCCGATCGACAGGTACGTACCGGACTTGGACTTCCTGAAGCCCTTGGCCTTGGACAGCGCACTCGTGTTGGTACTCACAGCGACGGAGCCTCCTCAAGCAGCGGGTGACCCCAGCGCTCGACGAAGGCGGCCTCGACTGCGGCACCCACCTTGTACAGGCGGTCGTCCTTCATCGCCGGGGCGATGATCTGGAGCCCGACCGGGAGACCGTCCTCCGGGGCCAGGCCGCAGGGCAGCGACATGGCGGAGTTGCCGGCCAGGTTGGTCGGGATGGTGCACAGGTCGGCGAGGTACATGGCGAGGGGGTCGTCGGTGCGCTCGCCGATCGCGAAGGCCGTGGTGGGCGTGGTCGGGGAGACGATCACGTCGACCTGCTCGAAGGCCTTCTCGAAGTCCCGCGTGATGAGCGTGCGGACCTTCTGGGCGGAGCCGTAGTACGCGTCGTAGTAGCCGGAGCTGAGTGCGTACGTGCCGAGGATGATGCGGCGCTTGACCTCGTCGCCGAAACCGGCTTCGCGGGTCAGGGCGGTGACGTCCTCGGCGGAGCGGGTGCCGTCGTCGCCGACGCGCAGTCCGTAGCGCATGGCGTCGAAGCGGGCCAGGTTCGAGGAGCACTCGGACGGCGCGATCAGGTAGTACGCGGCCATCGCGAGGTCGAAGGACGGGCAGTCCAGCTCCACGATCTCGGCGCCGAGCTCCTTGAGGAGGGCGACGGACTCGTTGAAGCGCTGGACGACGCCGGCCTGGTAGCCCTCGCCGGCGAACTGCTTGACGACACCGACGCGCATGCCGGCGACGGAGCCGTTGCGGGCCGCCTCGACGACCGGCGGGACCGGGGCGTCGATGGACGTGGAGTCCAGCGGGTCGTGACCGGCGATGACCTCGTGGAGGAGGGCCGCGTCCAGGACCGTACGGGCGCAGGGGCCGCCCTGGTCGAGGGAGGAGGAGAAGGCCACCATGCCGTAGCGGGAGACGCCGCCGTAGGTGGGCTTCACGCCGACGGTGCCGGTGAGGGCGGCGGGCTGGCGGATGGAACCGCCGGTGTCCGTGCCGATCGCCAGCGGCGCCTGGAAGGCGGCCAGCGCGGCAGCGGAGCCGCCGCCGGAGCCGCCGGGGACGCGGGTGAGGTCCCAGGGGTTGCCGGTGGGCCCGTAGGCGCTGTTCTCCGTCGACGACCCCATGGCGAACTCGTCCATGTTGGTCTTGCCGAGGATGACGACGTCGGCTTCCTTCAGCTTGCGCGTCAGGGTGGCGTCGTACGGCGGGACCCAGCCTTCGAGGATCTTCGAACCGACGGTGGTGGGGATCCCGACGGTGGTGAAGATGTCCTTGAGGGCGAGCGGTACGCCGGCCAGCGGGCCGAGCGTCTCGCCGCGCTCGCGCTTGGCGTCGACGGCAGCCGCCTGGGCCAGCGCGCCGTCGCGGTCGACGTGCAGGAAGGCGTTGACCTTCTCGTCGGTCGCGCCGATACGGGCCAGGTGGGCCTCGGTGACCTCGACGGCCGTGAGCTCGCCCGAGGCGATCTTCTCGGCGGTCTGGGCGGCGGTGAGCCGGATGATGTCGATGGTGCTGTTGATGTCAGCCATGGTGATTAGTCCTCCCCCAGGATCTGCGGCACCTTGAAACGCTGCTGCTCCTGGGCGGGAGCGCCGGAAAGCGCCTGCTCGGGGGTGAGCGACGGACGGACCTCGTCCGCGCGCATGACGTTCGTCAGCGGCAGCGGGTGGGAGGTCGGCGGGACGTCTTGGTCGGCGACCTCGGAAACGCGGGCGACCGCGCCGATGATGTCGTCGAGCTGTCCAGCGAAGTGGTCGAGCTCTTCGCTCTTCAGCTCCAGACGTGCCAGCCGAGCGAGGTGGGCGACCTCCTCGCGCGTGATGCCAGGCATGCAGCGATCCTCTGGGGGTTCGGGTGTGTAGGTTTCGGCCCCAATCCTATGGGGCCCGGCCCCCGCCCGACGCCCCGGTTTCCCCCGGGGGCGGTACGAAGCCCCCGCGCGGGCCGATTCCACTGCGCGGGGCAGAGTTCCCCTACCCGCCCTTCGCCCGTTCCCCGGGCTCTGCCCGGACCCCGGTCCTCAAACGCCGGACGGGCTGAAAGCGGGGTGCCGGGCTGTGCCCGGACC
>NZ_JBHXKA010000258.1:0-3900 GCF_042722885.1 Streptomyces sp. NPDC058401 | reverse complement strand
CGGGTCGCGGTCGGGCGGCGGGCCGCGGCTCACGCCCCGGTGGCGTCCTCGACGCTCGCGCGCACGGACAGGACCGTATCGGCCCCGGTCACGGCGAAGAGCCGGCGCAACTGCTCGCCGGGGGCGGCGATCCGCAGGGTCGTCAGGTGGTGCAGCCGCAGCAGCAGGTTCAGGAAGGAGGAGTCCCCGAAGGTGATGGCACCCGCGTCCAGAACCACCAGCGGATACCGGTCCGCGGCCGAGGTGAGAGCCTCCTCCAGCGGTGCCAGCGTGTCCTGGTCCAGCTCTCCGCGGGCCGCCACCACCCAGCCGGTCCCCGCCGGGTAGCCGTCTCCGACCACACCTGGCTGAAACTCGTCCCCTGCTCCGCTCATGCCCGCCTCCCGGCTCGCCACCTGTAACTTCGTCGCTCACGGAGTATGCCTGGTCGCTCGATCGACGTGGCCGCCGCATGGCCCGTAAGACTCCCGCGAGGGGCGGCGCGGCCCGGGAAATAAAAAAGGTTCCGTGTGAGGGGTGTAGGACGGAAAAGCCGGGGCACACGTGCCCGGGCAGCTGTTCAGTCAATCGGGAGGGAGTGGCCACCATGTCGCGCTCGGCCACCGTCATAGGACCCATCAGTGCCACAGCCGTACGAGCTCCTGCTTGTGACCCGGGCATCGTGGGGGCGCCAACGCCGGACATGGACCGCGTCGAGGTCGAGAACGCCCGCGAGATGGCGCCGACCGACGCCCGTGAACTGTCGCGGCACTTCTTCGCGAGACTGCGCACGCTGGAGGAGGGCACGCGCGAGTACCAGTACACGCGCAACACGCTGATCGAAATGAACCTGTCGCTCGTCCAGTTCGCGGCGCGGCGCTTCCGGGCCCGCGTGCTCGGCGGCGGCCTCGACATGGACGACATCATCCAGGTGGGAACGATCGGCCTGATCAAGGCCATCGACCGCTACGACCTCGACCGGGAGGTCGAGTTCTCCACGCTCGCGCTCCCCTACATCATCGGTGAGATCAAGCGCCATTTCCGCGACACCACATGGGCCGTGCACGTCCCGCGCCGGCTCCAGGAACTGCGTACGGAACTCGCCAAGGCCCAGGAGGCCTTGAGCGACGACCTGGGCAGGGCGCCGACCGTCAAGGAACTCGCCCTCCACCTGAAGCTGTCCGAGGACGAGATCATCGACGGGCTGGTCGCCGCGAACGGCTACACCAGCACGTCCCTCGACGCCACCGCCGACAGCGACGAGGGGTCGTCCGCGGGCCGCAGTGCCCGGCCGGCGGCGGAACGCCACGGCGCCGTCGATCCCGGCATGGAGCTCTTCGAGGAGTTCCACACCCTCGCCCCCCTGCTGGAGCAGCTCGACGACCGCGACCGGCTCATCCTGCAGATGCGCTTCGGCCAGGAGCAGACCCAGGCCGAGATCGGCGCGGAGCTCGGCATCTCCCAGATGCAGGTGTCCCGGATCCTTTCCCGCACGCTGGCCCGGCTGCGCGTCGGCATGCTCACGGAGTAGGAAACGGAGTAAGGAATGGCTCGTCCACCCCGGCCCCCTCTACCGGGACCTCCCCGCGTACGGGGCCGGCGTGGGCGGCTTCGTCCGTGCGTCCCTGACCGCCCTGCAGGTCTTCGCCGGCCTCCCCACGGGCCGGGCGGCCCGCCACCGTCTGTGCCCCGGCGCCGCGAGAAGCCCGGTCGCCTAGACTGACCCGGTGCAAAGCCAGGGAGCACGGAGCGCGCAGAGAGCACGGACCAGTACCAACGTGGGGGTGAAAGACCTCGGTGGAGACCATCGGACCTGAAACGGGTGATCCGTTGAACGCGGGCCTTCCCACCGCAGGACAGCGCCGCAGGCTCGCCCTGACGGGTGTGCGCGGCGCCGTGGCCAAGAGCCGCGAGTTCACGCGCGAGGCCCTGCGGGACTGGGGCTGGGACGGCACCGAGACCTCCGAGGACGCCCTGCTCCTCGTGTCCGAGCTGCTGACCAACGCCTCCCTCCACGCGGGCGGTTGTCACGAGCTCCTCCTCACGGCCGGGGAGAACCTCCGCATCGAGGTCTACGACGGCACGACCACCCTGCCCCGCCGCCACCCCGCCCCGCAGCGCGGCATGCCGGGCGGCCACGGTCTGCACATCGTGGAGCGGCTGTCCGACCGCTGGGGCACGCACACCCACGAACACGGCAAGGCCGTCTGGGCCGAGATCGAGGCATCCCGGCTCAAGTCCGGCAGGCCCACCGGCCGATAACCGGCCCGGCGGCGGCCCACGGCCTCAGGGCCCCCGAATGCACCGGACCGGGGGCCTTAAGGCCGGACCGGGGGCCCTAAGGGGTGCGCCAGACGTTGGCGAAGGCCGCGTTCTCGATGGACCGCCGCTGTCTCACGGCTTCCAGCTGCATCACCGCGTCGTTGACGATCGCCAGCACGGTGGCCACCGCTTCGTCCTCGACGGCTCCTTCATCCTGGTGCCCGCCTGCGTCCTCGTCACGGGTGGCCACAACACCGGCGGCCTTGGCAAGGGCGAGCAGCGTGGGCTCGCCCGCCTCCCACCGGCTCCGGGCCCGGCGCCGGACGGGCGTCTCGGCCACTTCCAGGTGATCGTTCCCGAAGGGCAGCAGGGCGCGCCGTCCCCGCGTCAGCTGGCCGGCGGCTTCGAGGGCTGCCTGGTAGGTCGCGGAAAGGTCCCGGCCGCGGCGCCACAGCCAGTCTTCGACGCTTTCGTACGGCATCTTCCGGATGAGCGCCGCCCCTGCCTCCGCCACGAGCTCGTCATGCGGCTGGGCCGGGCCGCCCGGCACGATGGAGTCGCCGTCCAGAGAAGCGGCCTGCACGGCGAGGAGATCGATCAGTTCGGCACCCGCGAGCACGAGCGACAGGTCGCCCTGCCCGACTCCGGCCCCCGGCCCTTCGTCCACGGCGATGATGCACAAGTCCTTGGCCGTACTCATGAGCACTCCCCTCGAAAGCTTCGGACCGCCCGCCTACCCCGGCCAGGTGCCCGTAACCCGCCGGGTCGCGACTGCCCCGGACCGGTCGACGGCCGCCTTCACGACGGCGAAGATCGCGCCCTGGAGGGCGGCCGCTATGAGGATCTCCTTCCAGGAGCGGTCCTCGTCCGTGGCGTCCGGGGCGTCACCCTCCCCTTCGATCACCTTCCAGGCCTGCCTGAACGCCATCCCGGCAAGCATGCCGCTCGCCGCCCCCAGTGCCAGCCCGACCGGCCTGTACACGGCCTTGGACGCCTTCATCGGATGTCTTCCCTTCCCGGTGGAACTCGGGCGTTCTGCTTGGGCTCCCGTCTGCCCCTGTCCCGGCACCCCATGCCTACGTCGCCGAGGAGAATCCGGCACGGCCTGCGGGCCCCCGCCATCGCTTCTCCACGCTCTGATGATCCCGACCGTGAAGATCGCGCATACCGGTCCGAGACGCGGGCATCCGCACGGTACCCACCCGAGGGTGATCGCGAGGACAAGGAGTGTCTGTGCTGCCCTTCAACGTGACCGAGAGCGGTGTGCTGATCATCCGCGTGCGGGCCGATCTGGACATCGCCGGCCGGGCCGCAGCGGCCTGGGAGATCGACGGATACCTCGCCGCCCACCGCTCCGCGCCCGTCATGCTGGAGCTCTCGGACGCTCCGCTGAGCACCGCCGCGGTGAGCACCGTCGTACGAACCCAGCGCATGTGCCGGTCCGCAGGCACGCCGCTGGCCGTCCTCGCGGCGACCGCCGAGACGCGCCGGGCGCTGAAGGCACATACGGGAGCCGAGGGGCTGGCCGTCGAGCCCACCCTCTCCCTGGCCGCCGCCGCCCTCTCGGCTGCCTCGACCCCGGTAGCCACAGCAGCGTAAGCCGCAAGCCGTGCCCACTCACGGGCGGCGCCCCCTGTGGCCGGCGCGCCCGTGAGTTGC
>NZ_JBHXKA010000257.1:0-4002 GCF_042722885.1 Streptomyces sp. NPDC058401 | reverse complement strand
CGTGGGCAGGGTCTGTTGTTTATAAGAGACTGGGCACAACCCAGCCCCGCCGGCGTTTGAGGCGCCCGGGGACGGAGTCCCCGGCAACGGCGCCGCACCACTGCCGCCCAGGCACCCCCGCGCTCTCCCAACCCGCCCAGACCCCCTAGCATCTGACGCTCCGTCAGTTGTACCGTCAGAACATGCCTGGACCCGGACCCCTCTCCGCCCCCGCGACCACCCCCACCCCCGTCCCCGTCGGCCATCAGGCCCGGCCCCGCCGGGTGGCCATAGTCGGCGTCGCCCTCTCCGACTGCGGCCGGGTGGACGGCCCCACCCCGTACGCCCTGCACGCCCAGGCCGCCCGCCGGGCCCTCGCCGACTCCGGCCTGGACCGGTCGGTGATCGACGGCTTCGCCTCGGCCGGCCTCGGCATCCTGGCGCCCGTGGAGGTGGCCGAGTACCTGGGCCTGCGCCCCACCTGGGTCGACTCCACCTCGGTCGGCGGCTCCACCTGGGAGGTCATGGCCGCCCACGCCGCCGACGCCATCGCCGCCGGCCACGCCAACGCGGTGCTCCTCGTCTACGGATCCACCGCACGCGCCGACATCAAGGCCCGCCGCCGCACCTCGAACCTCTCTTTCGGGGCGCGGGGCCCGCTGCAGTTCGAAGTCCCGTACGGGCACACCCTCGTATCCAAGTACGCGATGGCCGCGCGCCGCCACATGCACGAGTACGGCACGACGCTGGAGCAGCTCGCCGAAGTCGCCGTCCAGGCCCGGGCGAACGCCGCCACGAACCCCGACGCGATGTTCCGCGACCCGATCACCGTCGACGACGTCCTGTCCTCCGGGATGATCGCCGACCCCTTCACGAAGCTGAACTGCTGCATCCGCTCGGACGGCGGCTGCGCGGTCCTGCTGGCCGCGGAGGACTACGTACCGGACACGGCCAAGGAGCCCGTCTGGATCCTCGGCTCCGGCACCGCCGTCTCCCACACCACGATGTCGGAGTGGGAGGACTTCACCGTCTCCCCCGCGGCGGTCTCGGGCCGCCAGGCCTTCGCCCGCGCCGGGCTCACCCCGGCGGACGTGGACCTGGCCGAAATCTACGATGCCTTCACCTACATGACGCTCGTCACCCTCGAAGACCTCGGCTTCTGCGCGAAGGGCGAGGGCGGGGCCTTCGTGGAGAAGGGCCGCCTCTTGCGGGACGGCGAACTCCCGGTCAATACGGACGGCGGCGGACTCTCCGCCTGCCACCCCGGCATGCGCGGCCTGTTCCTCCTGGTCGAGGCGGTACGCCAACTGCGCGGCGAGGCAGGAGCGGGCCAAGTACGCAAACCAGGCGGAAACCTCCCCCGAATCGCCCTCGCCTCGGGGACGGGCGGCTGGTTCTGCTCCTCGGGCACCATCATTCTCGGACGGGACTGATCTCCTTGTCGGTCGGGCTGCGTAAGCTCCCGGAGGGGCCGGCACCTCGGTGCTCACGGCCTCTTCGGGGAATCTCCAGCCATCACGGGAACTGACTTGATATCGAACCTTTTGCGGCGTTCTCGCGCCGCTCTGGCCATCACCGTCGCCACCGGCGCCCTGATCGCGGTCGGCTCGCCCGCGCAGGCCGTCACCGGCCCGCCGACCCTCGCCGCCTCGGCCTTCCTGATGGACGGCACCACGGGCGCCACGCTCGCCAACAAGGTCGGCGACACCAAGCTCGAGGGCGCCAGCACCACGAAGATCATGACGGCCTACGTCGTCCTGACCTCGCCGGGCATCGACCTCAACAAGAAGGTCACCGTCCAGCAGGAGTACCTGGACTACGTCGTCCGCGAGGGCGCGAGCACGGCCCACCTGAAGGCCGGCACCACCCCCACCGTCCGCCAGCTCCTCTACGGGATGATGCTCCCCTCGGGCTGCGACGCGGCCTACGCCCTCGCCGACACCTTCGGCTCGGGCTCGACCCGGTCGGCCCGCATCCTGGACTTCATCGCGAAGATGAACGCCAAGGCGAAGACCCTCGGCATGACGAACACGTACTACGACGCCTTCGACGGCATCTCGCAGCACGGCAACAACAAGATCACCGCGCGCGACCTGGCGAAGCTCACCCGGGCCGCGATGAAGGGCACGACCTTCAAGTCGATCGTCAAGACCTACTCGTACAGCAGCGGCGGCACGTCCACCAGCGCCACGTGGACGAACACCAACCTGATGATCACGCCCGGCCACGCCTACCAGACGCAGGGCGCCATCGGCGTCAAGACGGGCAGCGGCTCGAAGGCCGGCCAGTGCCTCGTCTTCTCCGTGACCCGCAACGGCAAGACCATCATCGGCGTCCTGCTGAACTCCACGGACCGCTACCCGGACGCCATCAAGCTCACCAACTGGGCCCTCGGCGCACCCACCGGCGCCCCGGCGCTCCAGCGCAGCACCACCGAGCCGATCCCGGACGTCCTCGACTGATCCAGCACCACCTGACGCCCTGAGCCCTTCCGGCACACCCGGACGGACTCCCACGGGGGCGCTCCGCCCGACCGAACAGGTCGGCCGGGGCGCCCCCGTGCCGTTCCCCCGGGCCTCGTACTAGTACTGCCAGCGGGCCTGCGAACCGTCCATCCGGCAGTAGATCATCCGCCGGTTCGCCGCGTGCGTGGAGCGGCCGAGGTCGGCCTTGCGGCAGAACTGACCGGCGTTGTAGCAGTTCCCGGCGTTGGACACGATCTCGCAGACCCCGCTCGGGGGCTCCTGCGGCGTCTTCGTGGCGACCGGGGGCTTCGCCGTGCTGCGGCTGGGGGTCGGGGCGGGCTTCGGGTCCGCGGGGGTCGGGGGCCGGGTCTGCGGGGGCGCCTTGGTCGGGGTGGGGGTGGGGGTGGGAGTGGGCGTCGGTGTCGGAGTCGGGGTCGGGCTCGGCGCTACGGACACGGCCGGGGGCGACGAGGTCGCCGGTACGGATATGGCAGCGCCGCCCGTTGCCGACGCGGGCCCGGACGGGACCCCGCCACCCCCCGGCGCGGGCCCACAGGCCACGGCGGCGCCGGCGACAACCACCGCCACCAGCACTCTTCGTATGACCCCGGCTCTGACTCCGGCTCTTATTCCGGCTCCGCTATTCATTCCTACGACTCCCCACCCTCACGGCTCACGTAAAGCACGTAAAACGCGCACATCGTAGTGACGGCCGAGCCGTGTGGTGTTCGATTGAGAAATGACGAGCGACTTGAGCGATTCGAGCGACTTCCACACCACCTTGCACTCCCTGCGCGTCTGGGACGGCCCGCTGCCCTCCTTCGACACGGCCACCGCGCCGGACGAGCCGCTGGAGCTGTTCCGGGAGTGGTTCACGCACGCCGCCAAGGCGGGGCAGCCCGAGCCGCACACGATGAGCCTGGCGACGGTGGACGCGGACGGACGCCCGGACGTACGCACGCTCATGCTGCACGACGCCGACGAACGCGGCCTGCACTTCGCCTCGCACTCCACCAGCACGAAGGGCCGCCAGCTGGCCGGGCAGCCGGCGGCGGCACTGGGCTTCTACTGGCCGGCCGTGGCCCGCCAGATCCGCATCCGCGGCCGGGTCACCGCGTGCGATGCGGCGGAGAGCCGCGCCGACCTGGCGGCGCGCACGCGCGGCGCGCTGGCGGCGGCGCTGACGGGACGCCAGAGCGAGGTACTGGACTCCCGGGAGGAACTGACCGCCGTCGCGGCGCAGTCCTGGGAACGGGCCGGCGCGGAGCCGGACGCCCCGGCGCCGACGTGGACCCGGTACGTCCTCGCCCCCACCGAGATCGAGTTCTTCCAGGGCGACGCATCCCGCCTCCACACCCGCCTGCACTACACCCGCACGCCCACCACCCCGTGGACCCGCCACCTCCTGTGGCCCTGACGCGCCCGTCTTGTGCGGCGCCGTTGCCGGGGACTCCGTCCCCGGTCGCCTCAAACGCCGGCGGGGCTGGGTTGTGCCGGTGCGGCGTTTGCTGCGTGGGGTGGGGCGGTGCCGGGGTCGGGGTGGGGTGTTGGCCTGGAC
>NZ_JBHXKA010000256.1:0-4018 GCF_042722885.1 Streptomyces sp. NPDC058401 | reverse complement strand
GGTGGCCGCGTGGGCCAGGGCCCGCAGGTCGTGCCGTCGGCCTGGCCGGGGCGCGAGGGCCGGGGCCAGAGGCCGGGGCCAGAGGCCAGAGGCCGAGGGCCGGGGCTACCCGGCCGTCCGGCTGTGCGGCTGGGTGGCCGCGTGGGCCAGGGCCCGCAGGTCGTGCCGTCGGCCTGGCCGGGGCGCGAGGGCCGGGGCCAGAGGCCGGGGCCAGAGGCCAGAGGCCGGGGCCAGAGGCCAGAGGCCAGAGGCCGGGGCCAGAGGCCAGAGGCCGAGGGCCGGGGCTACCCGGCCGTCCGGCTGTGCGGCTGGGTGGCCGCGTGGGCCAGGGCCCGTAGGTCGTGTCGTCGACTTGGTCGGTGCGCGAGGGGCGGGGCCGGGCGGGGTCCGGGGAACGGTGGAAGGGCGGGTAGGGGATCCCTGGCCTCCGCGGCGGGGGCTCGGCGGCCTGCCGCGGTCCGCGCCGGGGGCGTCAGGTGGTCGGCCGTCAGGGCATAGCCGCCCGCTCCCTAGGGCACTGGGCGCGGCGGGCCCCAGTCGGCAGACGGCAGACGGCAGACGGCAGACGGCGATCGGCGTGACCGGCCCCGCGCCGCGGGCGGCCCGTTAGGTGGTCGTGCCCAGCCAGGTGCCCACCGCGTAGGTCACCGCCATGGCCAGGGCGCCGCCGGCGACGTTGCGCAGGATCGCGCGGGCCGTGGGCGCCCCGCCCAGCCGGGCGCTGAGCACCCCGCACAGGGTCAGGGAGAGCAGGACCGCGACCACGGTGACCGGGACCCGCCCCGAGGCCCCCGGCAGGACGATCGCCAGCAGCGGCAGCAGCGCCCCGACCGTGAACGCCACCAGGCTCGCCGCCGCCGCGTGCCAGGGGTTGGCCAGCTCGTCGGGGTTGATCCCCAGTTCCACCCGCGCGTGCGCCCGCAGCGCGTCCCGCTCCGTCAGCTGCTCCGCAGCCTCCCGCGCCACCTGCTCGCTCAGCCCCCTGCCCACGAGCAGCCCCGTCAGTTCCGCCAGCTCCTCCTCCGGAGACTCCGCCAGCTCGCGCCGTTCCAGGTCCAGCGCCGCCTTCTCCGAGTCCCGCTGGGAGCTGACCGACACGTACTCCCCCGCCGCCATCGACAGCGCGCCCGCCAGCAGCCCGGCGACGCCCGCCGCCAGAATCGCCGTTCGCGAGGTGGTGGCCCCGGCGACGCCGACGACGAGGCCCGCCGTGGAGATGATCCCGTCGTTCGCGCCGAGCACCCCCGCGCGCAGCCAGTTCAGCCGGGTACTGATCGCCGCGCTCTGCGCCGCCGTCGCCGCCGCACCATCTGCTTCCGTCACGCCCCCACTGTCGCGGGCGCCGCCGGAAGGAGCCACCCGGCGTGCGCGCCTCCGGCGGCGGGATCAGGGTGGAGGGGTGAGACGCCGACGCGAGGAGCCGGGCTGGCTGCGCGGGGCGCCGCCGCCGCGCTGGGCCCGCCTCGCGCCCGCGGTGGCCCTCGTCACGCTGGTGTTCGTGCAGCGCATCACCCCGGGCGACGTCGAGCTGGGCTACTTCCTGGCCGGGCTCCCGCCCGTCGCCGCCTTCGCCTACGGGGCCGCCGGGACGGCGGTCTTCGCCGCGGTGGTGCTGCTCCTCATCGGCATGCCCACGCTCGGGATCGCCCACGCCCGGGGCTCCGACCTCGCGACCGTCGCGGCGATCGGCGTGCTCAGCGTGGTGGTCGCCTGGGTACGAAAACGCCGCGACGCCCAGCTGGTGAGCGTGCGCACCGTCGCGGAGGCCGCGCAGCTCGCGGTACTGCCGCCCGTCCCCGAACGGGTCGGCGCGGTCGGCTGCGCGGGCCTTTACCGGGCCGCCCAGCACGGCACCCTGGTCGGCGGCGACCTGTACGACGTACGGGTCGGCCCCTACGGCGTGCGCGCGCTGATCGGCGACGTCCAGGGCCACGGCCTGGCCGCAGTCGGCACGGTGGCCTCGCTGCTCGGCGCCTTCCGGGAGGGGGTCCTGGACGACGCCGAGCTGACGACGGTGGCGGCCCGGCTGGACCGGCGGCTGCTGGCGGACTCGGCGGCCGAGTCGGTGGCGCACGCGGAGCTCTTCGCGACGGCGGTGCTGCTGGAGTTCCCGCCCGGGCTGGACCTCGTACGGATCGTGTCGTGCGGGCATCCTCCTCCCCTGCTGCTCCGGGGTTTCGCGGTCTCGGAAGTCGACGTGGATCCGGGGCCTCCGCTGGGCCTGGGCCTGGCCGGTCCCACCCCGGCGGAGCCGGCCGAGCTCCGGGTCCTCCCCGGGGACCGGCTCGTGATGTACACGGACGGGGTGACCGAGGCCCGGGACGCGGCGGGGAACTTCTATCCGCTGGCCGCCCGCGTGCCCGTCCTGGCGACGGACCCGTCGGGGCTGCCCCCGGCGGTGTGGCGGGACCTGCGGTCCTTCACCGGGGGCGGGCCCCGCGACGACGTGGCCCTGCTGGTGCTGTCCCTGTCCGCGGAGGGGGACAGGGTGCGGGACGAGGCGCCGGGCAAGGCCCGATGACCGGTGATCAGTGACTGGTGACCACGCCGTACTGATCACATGACCAAACGGCGACAATCGCCCATTCAGGTCCATTTCCGTGTTTCGCTCGGCCCTCCCAGCCCTTCCAGCAAGGAAACCGAGGCCCGTTCGATGCGCGCACCGTACAAACACAACCAGCGGATCAGGGCGGTCATCGCGGCGGCCGGAGCCGTCGCCCTGATCAACGGCTCCATCGTGCTCGGCCTCACCGGGCACGGGGCCGCGGCGGAGCCGGACCCAGTGCAGAAGCAGCAGATCGAGGCCCCCGCCCCGCCCCGGGTGGGCCCGGCCCTGGTGCGCGCGGCCGAGGGCGGAGCCGACCACCGCTCCCGGGCCGCCCAGACCCTCGAAGAGCTCGTGCCGCGGCCCGAGGAGCAGGGCCGGGGCTTGGGCTCCCCGAGGGTCCCCGAGGCGGGCTGAGGCCTACCCGGCGTCGCGGATGAAGGAGCGGACCATCTTGCAGGTGACGTTGGACGGCCGGCGGATGCCCGTCCGGACGGCCATCGTGCGGATCTTGCGGTTGGTGGCGCGCTGAGCGTCATAGGTACCCGAGTCGAGCAGCGATATCGCCAGGCGCATCGCCTTCAGCCGCCGGTTGTGGCTCTCGTACCACTCCCGGGGCAGCCCCGCCGGCAGCGGCTTCTTCTTGACGGGCTCGATGGTGTGCAGGGTCATGGCAGTGGCCATCTACAGCCTCCCAAAGGCAAGTTGGCATCCTGTCCTTCTCCTTGAATTTTACCGGCGACCACTGACAAAGGACCTGGCCGGACAAGGTCTCGCTAAGCTTTCGGGCATGGAGATCTGGATCAACCCCGCCTGCTCGAAGTGCCGTAGCGCACTGACCCTGCTGGACGCGGAGGGCGCCGAGTACACCGTCCGCCGCTACCTGGAGGACGTGCCGTCCGAGGCCGAGATCCGCGAGGTCCTGGGCCGGCTGGGGCTGGAGCCCTGGGAGATCACCCGCACCTCGGACCCGCTCGCCAAGGAGACCGGCGTACGGGACCTGCCGCGCGAGGAGACCGAGGCGGCCCGCGGGGCCTGGATCAGCCACCTGGCGGCGCACCCGAAGCTGATCCAGCGCCCGATCATCACGGCCGAGGACGGCACGGCGGTGGTGGCCCGCTCGGAGGAGGCCGTCCGCGAAGCCCTCTCCCGCACGGCCTAACCCGCGAAGCCCGCGTCCACGAACGCCACGACCCGCCCGATCTGCTGCTTCTTGGACGTGCCGGGCTTCGGGTTGTGGGCGTAGACGAGCCGGCGGCCGGCCTGCTCCGTGGCGAACACCCCGGTCGACCAGCCGGGGCCGGAGCCCGTCTTGCCCCAGACCACGGTGCCGCCCGCCTCGTGCCGCATCAGGCCGCCCGCACTGAAGCAGGCCGTCGGCGACAGGCAGGTGTTCTCCGGGGCGTTGGGCACGTCCGGCACCTCGTACAGGTGGCGCTGCTGGGCGGGCGGCTGCAGCCGGCCGCCCAGCAG
>NZ_JBHXKA010000255.1:0-4359 GCF_042722885.1 Streptomyces sp. NPDC058401 | reverse complement strand
GTCCCGGTCTCCCGGTCCTCCGGGGGGGGGCGCCCCCCCCCCCGCGCGGCGCCCCTCCCGTTTCGCGTGCGCCGGGTGGCGCGGGGCCGCGCCGCCGGCCGGCCCACGGGCCCCGCGCCCGGGGCGGGCGGCCACCGTCAGGACAGCACCGGCGCGTCCCGGCGGGACAGGGCCACGACCCGTTCCGCGCCCGCCAGCATCGCCGGGTCGACGAAGCGGCCGTCGGGGAGGGCCACCGCGCCCGGGGTGCGGCGGGCCGCGGCCACGATCTCCTCGGCGGCGCTGACCTCCGCGGGGCCGGGCAGGTAGGCCCGCTCGATCACCGGGAGCTGGCGCGGATGGATCGCCGCGCGGCCCAGGAAGCCGAGGGCGCGGCCCCGGGCGCAGGAGGCCGCCAGCGCCTCCAGGTTCCGGATGTCGGGGAACACCGACTGGGCCGGCGGCGCCAGCCCGGCCGCGCGGGCCGCGACCACCACCCGGGAGCGCGGCCAGTCCAGGCCCGACTCCGCGGTGACGCCCAGGTCGGCCCGCAGATCGGCCTCGCCCAGGGACAGGCCGCGCAGGGCGGGGTGCGCGCGGGCGATGTCGTAGGCCCGTTCCACGCCGATCGCCGATTCCAGCAGGGCGTAGAGGGGCACCGCGGGGGCGCGGTCGGCGGTGGTGGCGATCTGCTCCGGCGCGGAGATCTTGGGCAGGCGCAGCCCGGCGAGGCCCTGCAGTCCGCCCAGCGCGCTGAGGTCGGCGCCGCCCCAGGGGGAGTCCAGGGCGTTGACGCGTACGTGGACGGGGACCGGGTGCCGGTCGCCGAGCAGTTCGGCGGTGGCGGCGCGGGCGTACTCCTTGCGGGAGGCCGACACCGCGTCCTCCAGGTCCACGATGACGGCGTCGGCCCCGGCGTGCAGGGCCTTGGAGACCACCTCGGGGCGGTCGCCGGGTACGTAGAGCCAGGTCAGGATCACAGGGCTCCTTCCGTGCGCAGAGCGGTGATCTCGGCCGCGGAGAGGCCGATCTCGGCGAGGACGGCATCGGTGTCCGCGCCGTGCGGGCGGCCCGCCCAGCGGATGGAGCCCGGTGTCTGCGAGAGCCGGAAGAGGACGTTCTGCATGCGGATCGGGCCCAGTTCCGGGTCCTCGACCTCGGTGATCGTGTCCAGGGCCGCGTACTGCGGATCGGCCATGACGTCCCGTACGTCGTAGACCAGCGCGACCGCGGCCTCGGCCTCCTCGAAGGCGGCCGTCACCTCGTCCGCCTTGTGGCGGGCGATCCAGCCGCCGACCGCCTCGTCGAGCACGTCCGCGTGGCCGGCCCGCCCGGAGCCCGTGGCGAACCACGGCTCGGAGATCAGCTCGGGCCGCCCCACCAGCCGCATCACGCGCTCCGCGATGGACTGGGCGGAGGTGGAGACCGCCAGCCAGCGGCCGTCCAGACTGCGGTACGTGTTGCGGGGGGCGTTGTTCGTGGACCGGTTGCCGGTGCGCGGCTGGACGTAGCCGAGCTGGTCGTACCAGAGCGGGTGCGGTCCGAGGACGGTCAGGATCGGCTCGATGATCGCCAGGTCCACCACCTGCCCCTGACCGGTGCGGTCGCGCCCGGCGAGCGCCGCCATCACGGCGTACGCGGTGGTCAGCGCGGCGATCGAGTCCGCGAGCCCGAAGGGCGGCAGGGTCGGCGGCCCCTCCGGCTCCCCGGTGATCGCCGCGAAGCTGCTCATCGCCTCCGCGAGGGTGCCGAAGCCGGGGCGGTGGGCGTACGGGCCCTCCTGGCCGAAGGCCGTCACGCGGGTCAGGATCAGCCGCGGGTTCGCGGCGGACAGCTCGGGCCAGCCCAGACCCCAGCGCTCCAGGGTGCCCGGGCGGAAGTTCTCGATCACCACGTCGGCGGTGGCGGCCAGCCGCAGCAGCGTGTCCCGGCCGCCGGGGGTGGACAGATCGAGGGTCATCGTCCGCTTGTTGCGGCCCAGGAGCTTCCACCAGAGGCCGATGCCGTCCTTGGCGGGGCCGTGGCCGCGCGAGGGATCGGGGCGGGTCGGGTGCTCGACCTTGACGACCTCGGCGCCGAAGTCGCCGAGGAGGGTGGCGGCGAGGGGACCGGCGAACAGGGTGGCGAGGTCGAGGACGCGGAGCCCGCGCAGGGGCGGGGCGGCGGCGGTGCCGGTCCCGGCGGTTTTCTGGTTCACGAGGCGGCTCCGGAGCGGGCGAAGGTGTCGGTCTGGGAGCGGGTCGGCATCGAGTCCTGGGCGCCGGGGCGCTGTACGGACAGCGCGGCCGCCGCCGAGGCCCAGCGCAGGGCCTCGGGCATCGGCCGGCCCTCGCCCAAGGCCACCGCGAGCGCCCCGACGAAGGTGTCACCGGCGGCGGTGGTGTCCACGGCCCGTACGTGCGGCGCGGGCACGGTCAGAGACTCGCGGCCGCGGGCGGCGTACAGGACCCCGGCGGCACCCAGGGTGACGACCACCTCCGGGACGTCCTGGAGCAGGGCCGCCGCGGCCAGGTGCACGTCGGTGAGCCCGGTGAGCGCGGTGGCCTCGTGCTCGTTGGGCACCAGCAGGTCGGTGGCGGCGAGGAGTTCGGCGGGCAGCGGCTGGGCGGGGGCCGGGGTCAGGATGGTCCGTACGCCGTGGGCACGGGCGGCGAGGGCGCCGGCGAGCACGGCCTCCAGGGGCAGTTCGAGCTGGAGGAGCAGGGAGTCGGCGGCGCCGATGCGGGCGGCGTCGCCCGGTTCCAGGGAGGTGACGCGGGCGTTGGCGCCGGGGATGACGATGATGCTGTTGCCGCCCTCGTCGTCCACGGTGATGTGCGCGGTGCCGCTGGCGCCCTCCACGGTGCGCAGGGCCGCCGTCTCGACCCCGGCCCCGGCGAGCGCGGCACGCAGCCGCACGCCGAACTCGTCGGCCCCGACCGCGCCGATCATCACCACCTCGGCGCCCGAACGGGCGGCGGCGACGGCCTGGTTGGCGCCCTTCCCGCCGGGCACGGTGCGGAAGGCGCGGCCGGTGACGGTCTCCCCGAGGCGGGGGGCCTTCGGGACGTAGGCGACGAGGTCCATGTTGGTACTGCCGAGCACGGCGATGGCCGTCATGAGCGGGCTGCCTCCTGGGCGGTGAGGTGGGCGAGGGTGTCGAAGCCGATGCCGTCGAAGCCGGGGACGCTGGTGGCGAGGCGGTTCTTCAGCGGGGCGGTCCAGCGGTGCGGGATGGCGTCGGTGGAGCCGGCGACCAGGCCGGCGAGCGCCCCGGCGGTGGCCCCGTTGGAGTCGGTGTCCCAGCCGCCGGACACGGCGCGGCAGACGGAACGGGTGAAGTCCCCGTCGGCATGGGTGAGGGCGGCGGCGATCACGGCGGTGTTGGGGACGGCATGGACCCAGTGGTAGTGGCCGTAGCGGGCGTGCAGCAGATCGACGACGGTATCGAAGCCGGTGCCGGTGGCGCACGCGTCCGAGGCGGCGCGGATCCCGAAGCGGACGGCCTCGGCGAGGCGGGAACCCGGCGGTACGACGGCCAGGCCGGCCCGCAGCGCGGTGTGCACGTCGGCCCGGCCGGTGGCCGCGGTGGCGGTGGCGGCGGCCACGAACGCGGCGGCGTGGGCGCCGTTGCCCGTGTGGGTGAGCGCGGCGTCCCGGCGCGCCTGCGCCGCGGCGGCGGCCGGGGCGCCCGGGTTGGTCCAGCCGTGGACGTCGGCGCGGATCAGGGCGCCGATCCATTCGCGGAACGGGTTGTGGTGGGTGGCGGTGAGCGGGGGCTCCAGCCCGAGGAGCAGATTGCGGTACGCGACCCGCTCGGCCGTGAACGTACGGCCGGCCGGAAGCTCGTCGAGCCAGAGCCGGCCCACGTCGGCGGTGGTGAAGCCCCTGCCGTGGCGCTGGAGGAGGAGCAGGCCGAGGAGGGGGTAGTTGAGGTCGTCGTCCTCGGGGGTCCCGTCGATGTTCTCGGCGAGGGAGGTGGGTGCGGAGCGGCGGTTCCAGGGGTGCGCGGCGAGCACCTCCGGCGGAACGCCGCGCTCGGTGAACCAGTCCCCGAGCGGCCAGTTCCCGGCGGCCCGGGCCAGCGCCCGGATCCCCTCCAGCGGCAACTTCTCCACGGGCTTCCCGAGCACGCACCCCACGGCCCGCCCGACCCACGCGGCCTCCAGCCTGCGGCGCAGGGCGGGGTCGTGGCCGGCTGCGGCTGAGCCCGGGCCCGGGTCCGGACCCGGGGGGCCGGCCCACGTCCCGGGCCGGGACCTGGTCCCGGTCCCGGTCCCGGTCCCGGTCCCGGTCCCGGTCCCGGTCCCGGTCCCGGGCAAGGCTCCAGGCAGGGCCTCGGTCCCGGCCCCGGGGCCGGCCAAGGCCACGGGCAAGGCACCGGGGACGGGCGCGGCCGGG
>NZ_JBHXKA010000254.1:0-4568 GCF_042722885.1 Streptomyces sp. NPDC058401 | reverse complement strand
GCCCCAGACCCCGCGCCTCAAACGCCGGCGAGGCTGGGTCTATCCAGCCCCTCCGGCGTTTGAGGAGCAGGGGTCCGGGGGCTGGCCCCCGGGAACGGCGGCGCACCCGGAAACGGGTCCGGGGCGCAGCCCCGGGGAACGGGCGAAGGGCGGGTAGGGGACCTTGCCCCGCAGGGCCAACCCAGCCGCACCCGCCCACCGGCCCGGGCACCGGGCGGCCGTGGCGACAGCCCCGACCCGGCCACCGACGGACGGAGTCCGGCGCAGCGGGACGAAGCCCAGGAGGCCCGCCAGGGCCGAGTGGCGCGAGTGCCGCGTCAAAAAGAGGCAGGAACGGGCAGCCGGAGGGTGGCCAGGACCGGGAGGTGGTCCGTGGCGCGGGCGAGGTCCGCGGGGGCGACTCCGGGCAGCCCCGAAGGGACACCGCAGGCGAGCACCTCCACCCCCGCCCCGGCGAAGACCGCGTCGATCCGCCGCGGCGGAGCCGACCGCACCCACGTGTGCTCCCCACCCCACGGCGCCACCGCCCGGCAGTCCTGCAGGGCACCCGCGAGCCGGCGGAAGGCGGGCCCGGACGGCCCCTCGTTGATGTCTCCGGCGGCGATCACGTACGGCACGTCCATCCCTTCCAGCTGCTCCAGGAGCAGTTCGGACTGGGCCAGCCGTTCGGGCCCGTCCAGCGACAGGTGTGCGCTGAGCACGCCGACCCGGACCCCGCCCAGCCGTACGACGGCCGTGGCGAAGCCGCGCCGGTGGCGGCCCGGTGTCAGGGGCAGCAGTATGTCGTCGGTCCGTTCCACGAAGGCCCGTAGCGAGCACAGGAGCAGCGGTCCCGCGGCCGTCGCGCCGCCCGACAGGACCACCAGGTCGCACTTCGAGGCCAGCCGCGCCGCGTGCTTGCGCCACCGGAAGAACCGCGGCGCCTCCTGGATGCACACGAGATCGGGCGCGCACGCGCGGATGACCCTGGCCAGTGCGTCCTCGTCGTCGCGCAGCGAGCGGACGTTGTAGGAGAGCACCCGGATCACGGCGGAACCGTCGGCTTCGGTACGGGAGTTCGGCAGCTCGGTGAGGTCCATACCCGGCAACATAACGAGACTGCCCGCCGCACCCCAGGGGGCGCGGCGGGCAGTCGTCGGATAGAGGGTGTCAGCCCTGGCGGGCCAGGTCCGCCGCGCCGACCAGTCCGGCCTTGCCGCCCAGCTGGGCGGCGAGCACCTGAGCGTGCGGGCGCCACGCGCCGCCGATCAGCCAGCGCTTGAAGGACTTGCGGATCGGGTCGAGGACCAGGTCTCCCTCGTCCGAGACGCCGCCGCCGACGATGAACGCGGACGGGTCGAAGAGCGAGGCCAGGTCCGCGAGGCCCGCGCCGGCCCAACGGGCCAGTTCGCGGAAGGAGTCGATGGCCACCAGGTCGCCGGCCCGGGCCGCCTCGCTGATGTGCTTGCCCTCGATGCCCTCGGGGGTGCCGTCGCCGAGCGCGAGGAGCGCCTTGGCGTTCTCGGGGGTGGCGTTGGCGCGCTGCTTGGCGTACCGGACGAGCGCCCGCCCGGAGGCGTACTGCTCCCAGCAGCCCTGGCTGCCGCAGCCGCACAGCAGGCCGTCCGGGACCACCCGGATGTGGCCGAACTCGGCGGCCACGCCGAAGCGTCCGCGCCGGAGCTTGTTGCCGATGATGATGCCGCCGCCCAGGCCCGTGCCGAGCGTGATGCAGATGACGTCCTCGTGGCCCTGGCCGGCGCCGAAGCGGTATTCGCCCCAGGCGGCGCAGTTGGCGTCGTTCTCGACGACCACGGGCAGGCCGATGCGCTGCTCGACCTTGTCCTTCAGCGGCTCGTGCCGCCAGTTGATGTTCGGCGCGAAGAGTACGGTCGCGCGTTTGTCGTCGACGTATCCGGCGGCGCCGATGCCGACCGCGTCGATGGTGTGGCTGGCGCTGACCTCGGAGACGGCGGCGCAGATCGCGTCCGTCACTCCGTCCGGGGTCGGCGGCGTGGGCACCTTGTACGTCTCAAGGATGGTGCCGTCTTCGTCGACCACGCCGGCCGCGATCTTCGTGCCGCCGATGTCGACGCCGATGGTGAGTCCCATTAGTCCCTCGGTTTCCGGTCAAACCCCGCCGCTGTCAACCGTACCCGAGGGAGGCGGGGGTTCAGTCGAGATCGATCCGCTCGGTCGGGCCGGCGTCGCCCTCGTCACGGGGGTCCTTCGCGTTCCCGGCGGCGTTGTCGGCGGCGTTGTCGGCGGGCCCGTTCCCCCGTCCGGGGGCCGGTTCGTCGCGCGTCCAGCGGCGCTCGTGGCCCTCGACGGCCGAACGGTAGGCGGCGAGCAGCTCCGAGCCGGCCGCCGCGAGGTGGTCGAAGACCTCGGGATTGCGCTCGACCACGGGTTTGGCGGCGGTCTTCGCCTGGTTGACGAACTGCCGTACGGCGCCCTGCGCGGCGATGCCGAACAGCGGGTTGTTCAGTGCGGTGACCTTGTCGGACACCTTGTCGGCGACGGCCTCGAAGAGTTTGAACAGCTCCTCGGCGGCGGTACCGGTACCGGCGCCCGCGGAGGCGCCCTGCTCGGACCTGCGGCGCTCCCGCTCGGCGGCGAGGTCCTCGGCGCAGGCCTCGGCCCAGGCGTCGTCCCCGGAGGTGGGATCGGTGGGACGGTCGGTGGCCTCGCTCATGGCGGACTCTCCTGCGACGGCGGCGGGCGTGCGGTACGGACTCCTGCTCGGGGTCCTGCTCGTGGTCCTGCTCCCTCCGACGTTACCCGAACGGCGGTACGCCCCCCAGGCCCGCGGGGCCCCCGCCCGGCGGGCGGCTACGCCTTCGCGCCGCTCCGGGGCCACAGGTCCGGGTCCGGAGTGAAGCGGATGCGGAGCTCGCCGTCGGCAAGGGCGGCCCCGGAGACGGTGCAGCGGCGCAGCGCGGCGGGCAGCGGAACGATCCTGCGGTACGGGCCCACCGTGAGCAGCAGCTCGTCCCCGCGCCGGACCAGCCCGAGCTCGCCCTTCTCCGCGCGGGGCAGCGGGACCCGCCAGTGCAGCACCCCGTCCTCGGCGATCCGGTCCTCGACGGTCCAGACCGGGCGGGGCGCGGTCGCCGGGGCGGGGGCCGGGGCCAGCTCCGCCAGGTCCTCGAGGCCGTGCGGGTCCCGGCCCAGGTGGGGTACGGGGAGCACCGGGACGCTCTCGTCCCCGGCCCACTGGGCGGCGTACTTCTCCTGCTGGGCGGCGAGTCCCGCCAGCCACGGGTCGGTGGATCCCGCGGGCAGCAGCCGGTTCGCGACGAGCGCGGAGACGGGCAGCCGGTACAGGGCCAGCCCGAGCATGCCCAGGCGCAGCGCGGCGTCGGCGGCCGGTCCCGGCTCGGCGACGAGCCGCACGGAGGTGGTGGGGGCCTCCAGGACGTCCTGTACGGCCGCCAGGTCCTCGTCCCAGCGGGCGGCGGCCTCGTACAGCCACTGCGCGGGCATGGGGACACCGGCGAGCTGGGCCAGTACGGGGCGCAGGGCGCGGGCCGCCTGGCGCTCCGCGGGGAGCAGCCGGGCGAGGTAGCGGCGGAGCTGGGCGGGGAGGGCGAGGGTGGTGATCGCCTGGTGCAGCGGGGGCAGGTCGACCACCAGGAGGTCGGTGCCGGGCTCGTCCGCGGCCCGCCGCAGGGCGCGGAGCAGGGCGAACTGCTCGGCGCCGGGCAGTTCGGTGATCTCGTCGGTGTGCAGGGGGCGTGCGCCGAGCATCCCGAGCATCGCGGAGCCGCGCTCCTGGAGCGAGACGAGCTCGCGCCGGAACTCCTCGCCGGAGTCGACGCGGACCACGCTGAGCGTGCCCTCCGCGGCCACGGGCGGTTCGGCGGGCCCGGCGGTGAGCAGGAGCACGCGGTGGCCCTGGCGGGCGGCCGCCAGTGCGGTGGCCGCGGCGACGGTACTCCGCCCGGCGCCGCCGGGGCCGGTGACGAGAAGGGTGTGCATGCTGCTCCTAGCTCCGCGTGTGCCTGTCCCTGATTCCCCGGCGGGACCCTGGCCGCCCCCGCCAGCCTGCCACGCCCCTGCGACCCACCCGGCCCTGGCCCCTGCCGTGGCCGTGGCCCTGGCCCTGGCCCTGCCCTGGCCGTGGCCCTGCCCTGGCCGTGGCCCTGCCGTGGCCCTGGCCCTGGCCCTGGCCCTGGCCCTGGCCCTGGCCCTGGCCCTGGCCCTGGCCCTGGCCCTGGCCCTGGCCCCCAGAGCTTCCGCCCTGCCCCTTCGGCGGCGCCGGGGCCGGTAGGCGCGCCGCCCCGGCTGCGGGGTGCCGCTGCGCGGGGCGGAGTTCCCCTACCCGCCCTTCCACCGTTCCCCGGGCTCCGCCCGGACCCGCGCCTCAAACGCCGGCGGGGCTGGGAGTGGCCCCGGGCCTCTGCCCGGACCCGCGCCTCAAACGCCGGCGAGGCTGGGTATGGCCCCCGGGCTCTGCCCGGACCTCGCGCCTCAAGCGCCGGATGGGCTGGAAGCGGGGTGCCGGGCTGCGCCCGCACCCCTTGGGGGGGGGGGACCCCCACAACCAGCCCACGCACGGATAAAAAAAAAAAACAACAACCCCCACC
>NZ_JBHXKA010000253.1:0-4596 GCF_042722885.1 Streptomyces sp. NPDC058401 | reverse complement strand
GGGGGACCCTGTGGGAGAGTAGGACGCCGCCGAACAATCATTGTAGAAAGCCCCGTACCGGGAAACCGGTACGGGGCTTTTCTGCGTTTACGGGCCGAATCCTCTTTGTCGCCGGCCCTATTCGCCGGGTTGCCAGACGTAGCGGACGTCCGGCTCCTGCTCCTCATTGCGGAGTCCTTCGGTACGTTCGACGGCGGCGAAGCCGTGCCGCTCGTAGAACCGTTGTGCGGGACCGTTGACCTGGAAGGTCCACAGCCCGAGTCCGGCCGGCCGCTGCTGCTTGGCCAGCGCCACGAAGCGGTCCCCCAGCCCCTTCCCCCGCCACGACGGATCCAGGTAGAGCTGTTCCAACTCCTCGCCCTCGAGCACGAGGAGCCCCGCCACGACGCCGTCGGCATCGGCTATCCAGGCCTCGTACTGCGGTACGACCACGAAGGAGAACCAGTCCCGTACCTCGTCGTCACCGTGGGCGAGCCGCACGGTAGGCAAGGCGGTCCTGAAGGAACGCAGCCACATGTCGGCCATGGCGACCGCATCCGAGTCGACCGCACGTCGAAACACAACCTCAGCACTGTTCACAGCGCGGCACTCCCCCAGACCCCTACCCCTGCCGCACCCGAATTCGCGGCCCCGGCCTCCGTCACCAACGGTCCCGACCTGCCGCAGCAGAGTACGCAGACGCCACCAGCGGAGCAGGTGCCCTTTGTCGGTCCCACCCGTAGACCCTCGTCACCTCTTGGAGAGGTCTCCTGACGGGGCTAGGGGAGAGGGACCCTGTCTCCTCGTTCAAGGGGATGAGACGGGCCGGAGTGGACGGGGCGGGCTCGCCCGGCACCTGCGTTGCCGCGTCTGAGGTGGGTTGCCAGATGGCTCCGAGGATTACGGGCTCGTTGAGCTGACGGCAAAGTTCTCAGGCGCTCGTCAACGGCTGGGTGCACATGCGGAACACCTGACCTCCGTCCTTGGAGAAGGGTTCTCCGCGGAGGTCCACTCGCGGGCCGTTTCCGCCGCTGGTCAGCGGACGGAACCTGACCGGCTCCTGGCTCATGTCCAGCAGCACTCGGATGCGATCGGTGAGGTCGACTGGTCGATCGTCTGCGTCGACTCGACGATCTTGCGCGCCCATCAGCATGCGGCCGGGGCCTGAAAGGGGGCCGTGGACCGGTGAAGCACTCGGACGCTCCCGAGGCGGACTGAGCACGAAGATCCACCTCGCCTGCGACGGCCGCGGCCGGCCTCTCGCGTTCACGGTCACCGGCGGGAACGTCAACGACTGCACGCAGTGCGAGCAGGTCCTGACCCGGATCCGGGTCAAGCGGTGCGGGCCCGGCCGGCCCCGCACCTGACCCGAGCGCGTGGTCGGCGACAAGGGCTACAGCTCCCGCAAGATCCGCGTCTACCTGCGGAAACGCGGTATCGCCTGCACCATCCCGGAACGTGTTGACCAGATCGGCGGACGCCTGCGGCGAGGCGAGAGCCTGTGCCGTCTCGACTGTGAGGTCTACCGGCGCCCCAACGTCGTCGAACGCTGCTTCAACCGCCTCAAGCAGAACAAAGCCCTCGCCACCCGCTCCGACAAACGAGCCCGCCACTACACAGCCCTGGTCACCCTCGCCTGCCTACGGCTCTGGCTCCCCACCTGACATTGCGGACACTCCCTAAGAGCTCGTAACACGATCTTGCCGATGCCGGTGTTAGGCCACTGCCTGTATCCGTCCAACTCCTCGCGATACTTGGGGGATGGATACCTATCAGGGCTGTGCGCGGCTTGAGTGGTGGGCCAATCGCTCGATGAGCCTGGGAGGGTTCGATGTGCGGGTCACAGCCCGCGCCACCGGCAGCGACTGGACGTGCGAAGCGATCCTCGAAGGCCCGCTGTCAGCGGACGATCAGGAGGTCTTCGACTTCTTGATGCAGGCCGACCCTGTCTTCACCCTGCACTTCGACGAGGGCAGCGAGATCCTGGTCAACGTGGCTATGGCTATGGCTGGGGACGGCGGCCGTCTCGCCCTCACCGTCTATGAGCCGGCGGAATCTGTCAGCGCGTAGAGCTCGTAGCGGGACCTTGGCGAGGATGCAGCGTCACCGCCGTGGCCGGTGCGATGATTCGGCCGTTCGGGAGGGTGTGAGCACTCGACCGTGGATTGTGGACGACGACTTGTGGGCACTGATCGAGCCGCTGCTGCCGCCTTGGCCCAAGCGGTCGCCAGGGCCGAAGCCGGTGAACGACCGCCGGTGCCTCCAGGGCATCCTCTTCGTCCTGCACCAGAACATCGCCTGGCAACTCCTACTGCTGGAGCTGGGGTTCGGCTCCGGTCAGACCTGCTGGCGCCGACTGGAGCGGTGGCAGCACGCTGGCGTCGTCGACCAGCTGCACCGCATCCTGCTCACTGAACTGAATGCGGCGGGCCAACTCGACTGGTCCCGTGCATGCGTGGACGGCTCCTACGTCCGCGCGAAAAGGGGGGAGCCGCGACCGGCCCGTCGCCGGTCGACCGGCGCAAAACGGGCAGCAAACATCACCTGATCTGTGACGGGCGCGGCACCGCGCTGCATGTCATCACCACTGCGGCGAACGTCAACGACATCACCCAGACTCTCGCCCTGGTCGACGCTGTCCCGCCGATTGCCGGCCGGGTGGGCCACCCACGCCGCCGCCCGGACTCCCTGTTGGGCGACAAAGCTTACGGCTCCAGGGCAGTGCGTCACGAGCTGCGGCGCCGCAGAATCCTGCCAGTGATCTCCCGCAAGGGCGCCCCGAACATCAAGGATCTGGGCAAGCTCCGTTACGTCGTGGAGCAGACCTTCGCCCTGCTCCACCAGTTCAAGCGGCTGGCCGTGCGCTGGGAGCGGCGTCCCGAACTCCATGACGCCTTCGTCTCATTGGCCTGCAGCCTGATCTGCTGGCGACGACTCAAGAAGGCGCATTCATGATCGTGTTACGAGCTCTAAGGGCTGTTCCGTAACGGGAGTGACCGTTGAGGTGTCAGTTCTGGGCTAGGGACTGCACGGTGCCTGGGATGAATGATCTGGGCATGTCCATGGACGAGGTACTCCCCAAAACCGACCTTGACGCGATGGCCGAGCGGGCTGCCGCCGCATCGCCGGGGCCTTGGGTGTCCTGGCTGGAGACGCGCGGAGCGACAGGCGGCGGGAGTTTCATCCAGGTCGACCCCAAGCATGGTGAGGAAGATGACGAGATCCATGTCAACCGGATCGTCGGTGCTCGACAAGTCCTAAGCCCGGAACGCCAGTTGGATGCGGATCTCGACTTCATCGCATCGGCAGGTCAGGACGTACCCCGCCTGATCGCAGAGGTGAGGCGGTTGCGGGCCCTGGTCGGGGAGAGAGGTTCTCAGGACTGAGTTGTCCCCCTCGCACCCGTGACCACACCATCGCCGCACAGTGGAAGAACTACCGGTACTGCACCCACCATCAGGTCGTCATCGACGCCGACACCCGCCTGGTCGTCGCGGTCGGCCGGCCGCTTGCCGGGAACCGCAACGACTGCGAGGCCTGGGAGGAGTCCGGTGCCAAAGCCGCCGTCGGCAAGAAGATCACGATCGCCGACGGCGGCTGTCCGCGAACCGGACGCGTCATGCCCCACCACCGCCGCCAGGGCGAAGACCTGCCTGACTGGAAGCAGGAGCACAACAAGTCCCACAAGCAGGTCCGAGCCCGAGTCGAGCACGTCTTCGCCCGTATTCCGATCACCTGGGAGGTGGATGTCGACTCCATGGTCTGCCGTGCTGATGGGCCGCACCCGATGACCACGGCCTGGGCCTTTCCTGCGGCAGGTGGACCACGAAGATGCACCCGGCCAGCCAACAAGGACAGAAGCCGTTGCGGCTGCTGGTCACAGCTGGTCTGGAAGCTATCCGGGTTCCTCGCCTCGGACTGGGCGGGCCACGGGTCCGTCCGGTCCGTGTCAGTGGTGGCGGCGGAGAATCCGCTGCACGATTCCGGAACCTGCCGATCAGGCCGGCCAGCGTAAGCGCCGGGCATGGTGGGGGGCCTCCGGCTTTCGGCCGTGAGGACTGCAAGGTCCGGTACGTAGGTGAGTGTGGCATCAACCGGCTGAGGCGGAACCGGGCGGTTGCCGCCCGGGTCGACAAGCTCGCGGTGCGTTCGAAGCTTCCTGGAGGACGGTGGGTACGAGGTGGTCCGCCGCGACACCACCCGCCGCGAACACGACGTCGTCACCGGGACCAGCATCGACCGGATCGCCCGCGACCTCATCATCTGGATGGCCGCCCGCGACTTCCCCGGGTGAGCCGGCCAGCGCACCAGCAACTTCGTTCGGACATCGCCGGCACCCTCGGTCCGTCCGTGGGCCTTGTGGATCTGGGCTGGTGACCCGAACCGTTCCAGCAGGCCCCGTTGTTGGGCCGCGGGGAAGGTCACGGGGCGAGGGTGGGGAGCAGTGTGCGGATGTCCTGGGCCAGGGGGGCGGTGTTGATGGGGTGGCTGGTGTCTACGGTGCGGAGGGGGCCGCCCAGGGCTAGGCCGTCTCTTTCGGATCTTGCCGGGCCCGCGGCGTCTGGTGCCGCGCCTGGCCGCACTGCCGAGGCGACCACGTACGCCCAGTACGCGAAC
>NZ_JBHXKA010000252.1:0-4670 GCF_042722885.1 Streptomyces sp. NPDC058401 | reverse complement strand
GCCAGGGCTGTATCCATCCCCTCCGGCGTTTGAGGAGCGGGGGCCCGGGGGCGGAGCCCCCGGTTTCGGGAAGGGGCGGGGCGGGGGAGAGCCCCGCAGGGCACGCCCGCACCCCGTCGGCCTCGTAGCCACCCCGGGCCGTGCCCGCCGGGTGATCATGGGGCGAAACCCCCCTGGCCTGGGGCGGAGCCCGGGGCGGCCCGGCTCACGGCCCGGCCGGGGCAATGGCCCCCGAGGCGACCGCCGCGCAGGCGGGTCGTATCGTGGACCCCGGACGGGCCACCGCACGTCACCGCCCGATCAGCCGCTCCAGCGACGCAGCGGCCCGCCGTCACCGCCGCATCAGGAGCCGCAACCGCCATGGGACACCCGGCACACCCCGCCTACCCCGTCGGACTCCGCCTCACGGGCCGCCGCGTCGTCGTGATCGGCGGTGGCCAGGTCGCCCAGCGCCGGCTGCCCGCACTGATCGCGGCCGGCGCCGACATCGTCCTCATCTCGCCCTCCGCGACCCCCTCCGTGGACGCCATGGCGGAGACCGGCGAGATCCGCTGGGAGCGCCGCCGCTACGAGGACGGCGACCTGGCCGGTGCCTGGTACGCCCTGGTGGCCACCCGGGACCGGGCCGCCAACGACACCGCCTCCGCCGAGGCCGAGCGCGAGCGCATCTGGTGCGTCCGCGCCGACGACGCCGAGGCCGCGAGCGCCTGGACCCCGGCCACCGGCCGGGTGGAGGGCGTCACCGTCGCCGTGCTGAGCGGCAACGACCCCCGCCGCTCCGCCGCCGTCCGCGACGCGGTCGTCGAGGGGCTCAGGGACGGCTCCCTGACCGCCGCCCGCCCGCACACCCCCGGCGTGTCCCTGGTCGGCGGCGGGCCCGGCGACCCCGACCTGATCACGGTCCGCGGCCGCCGCCTCCTCGCCGAGGCCGACGTGGTCATCGCGGACCGGCTCGGCCCCCGTGACCTCCTGGACGAGCTCCCGCCGCACGTCGAGGTCATCGACGCGGCGAAGATCCCGTACGGCCGTTTCATGGCCCAGGAGGCCATCAACGAGGCCCTCATCACCCACGCCAAGGCCGGCAAGGCCGTGGTCCGGCTCAAGGGCGGGGACCCGTACGTCTTCGGCCGCGGCATGGAGGAGCTCCAGGCCCTCGCCGAGGCCGGCATCCCCTGCACCGTCGTGCCCGGCATCTCCAGCTCCATCTCCGTGCCCGGCGCGGCCGGCATCCCGGTCACCCACCGCGGTGTGGCCCACGAGTTCACGGTGGTCAGCGGCCACGTCGGCCCCGACGACCCGCGCTCCCTGGTGGACTGGGCCTCGCTGGCCAAGCTCACCGGCACCCTGGTCATCCTCATGGGCGTCGACAAGATCGGCCTGATCGCCGAGGCGCTGGTGCGCCACGGCCGCCCCGCCGACACCGCCGTCGCCGTCATCCAGGAGGGCACCACCGCCTCCCAGCGCCGGGTGGACGCCACCCTGGCGACGGTCGGCGAGACCGTGAAGGCCCAGGAGGTCAGGCCGCCCGCCGTCATCGTGATCGGCGACGTCGTGAAGGTCCACCGGCCCGGGGCCGAGTGACACCCCGGCAATCCCGCAACCCCGCAGAGCCGTTGGCACCGCACCCAGGACAAGGCAGTATCACCCTGTGGCTGATCTCATCACCGTCGAGGACCCCGACGACCCGCGCCTGCGCGACTACACGGGCCTGACCGACGTAGAACTCCGGCGCAGGCGCGAGCCCGCGGAAGGTCTCTTCATCGCCGAGGGCGAGAAGGTGATCAGACGCGCCAAGGACGCCGGGTACGAGATGCGCTCGATGCTGCTCTCCGCGAAGTGGGTCGACGTCATGCGCGACGTCATCGACGAGCTCCCGGCCCCGGTCTACGCCGTCAGCCCGGAGCTCGCCGAGCGCGTCACCGGCTACCACGTGCACCGCGGCGCCCTCGCCTCCATGCAGCGCAAGCCGCTGCCCACGGCCGAGGAGCTGCTCGCCACCACCCGGCGCGTGGTCATCATGGAAGCGGTCAACGACCACACCAACATCGGCGCCATCTTCCGCAGCGCGGCCGCCCTCGGCATGGACGCGGTCCTGCTCTCGCCCGACTGCGCGGACCCGCTGTACCGGCGCTCCGTGAAGGTCTCCATGGGCGCGGTGTTCTCGGTGCCGTACGCCCGCCTGGAGGCCTGGCCCAAGGGCCTGGACTCGGTCCGCGAGGCCGGCTTCAAGCTGCTGGCGCTCACCCCGCACCAGAAGGCCTCGCCGATCGACGAGGCGGCCCCGCAGACGCTGGAGCGGGTCGCGCTGATGCTCGGCGCGGAGGGGGACGGACTGTCGACCCAGGCACTGGTCGCCGCCGACGAGTGGGTGCGGATCCCCATGGCGCACGGGGTGGACTCGCTGAACGTGGGCGCGGCCGCCGCCGTCGCCTTCTACGCGGTGGCCAGCGGCCGTCCGTAGGCTCGCCTAGAGCTTCTGGGCCAGCGCGATGCCCAGCGCCACGAGCAGCGTCACCACGACGAAGACGATCAGGCGCTGGCGCATCAGCTTGGGGTCCGGCCGTGACGGCCGCCGCCCGGTGCCCGTCGTACGGGGAGCCGGGCGGCCGCCCGTACGCCCGGCCGTGGAGCCGGGGCCCCGCGCGCCGGTGCCCCGCGGCGAGGAGGGCCGGGAGTCCGGTCCGCCGCGCGGTCCCTGAGCCTTGCCCTGGCCCGTTCCGGTTCCCGTACCCGGACGTCCCGGGGCGGGAGTGCCGGCGCTACGGCGCTCCGTGCGCTGGTCGGCGTACCCCTCGGCGTACTCCTCGGGCAGCCGTCCCGTCGGCCGCTCGGTGCGCGCCCGCTGGGCCGGCGGGCGGCTGTCGCCCATCCCGTGCGCCTCGCGGGCCGCGATCTCCTTGAGCCGCATCGACAGCTGGAGCGTGGTCGGCCGCTCGTCGGGGTCCTTCGCCAGACAGGCCCGTACGAGGGGCGCGAGCGCGTCCGGAACACCCTGGAGGTGGGGCTCCTCGTGCACCACCCGGTACAGCATGACCTCGGAACTGCCGTGCCCGAAGGGCGAGTCGGCGGTGGCCGCGTAGGCGAGGGTGGCGCCGAGGGAGAAGACGTCCGTGGCGGGGGTGACGGCCGCGCCGCGCACCTGCTCGGGCGCCAGGAAGCCGGGGGAGCCGACGGCCGTGCCCACGTGCGTGAGGGTGCTGGCCCCGGTGGCCCAGGCGATCCCGAAGTCGATGATGCGCGGGCCCTTGGGCGACAGCAGGATGTTCGAGGGCTTGAGGTCGCGGTGGACCACCCCGGCCTCGTGGACGGCGACCAGTCCCTCGGAGAGCGCGGCGCCGATGGCGGCGATGGCCGCGGCCGTCAGGGGGCCCTCTTCGGCCACCTTGTCGTGCAGGGAGGGGCCGGGCACGTACTGCGTGGCGAACCAGGGACGCTCCGCCTCCAGGTCCGCGGCGACCAGGCGCGCGGTGCACCCGCCGCGGATCCGCCGGGCGGCGGAGACCTCGCGCGCGAAGCGCGAACGGAACTCCTGGTCCTCGGCCAGGTCCGGCCGGATCACCTTGAGCGCGACGCGCTGTCCGCGCCGGTCGGAGCCCAGATAGACGACGCCCATGCCGCCGGCGCCGAGGCGCCGGTGCAGCCTGAACGAGCCGACGACACGCGGGTCCTCGCGCCGGAGCCGCATCATCGCCATGTCCACCCCGCTGACCGGTCGTCCTGTTGACGTGGCACAGCTTACGGACCATCCGGCATGCGCGCTCAGAGGCCGCGCCCTCGCCGGGGGATTCGATTGTCAGTACGGGGCAGTCCACTTGGGGAATCACCGGACCACCGCTAGGACGCATGTACGGAGCGGGGCGGTTCGGTCAAGCAGGGCCCGGGCCACGGGAATTGGGGTCGGGGCCGGGTCGATGGGGGAGCGGTGGCCGCCGGGTCGAACGGGCCCCGTCAGTTGATCTTGGGGCTGCCTGGTCGGAGGCCGGACGTGTGCGGTGAGTGACGGAAGTGAGCGAAGTCACTACGCTCCGGTCATCCCCTCCGGGAAGACCCTCAGAGGGAGGGGCGGGTCTCCACCCAGGGGAGTACACGCGAGGTGGACTCGTCATCCTCCTGGAGGCCAGGCAATGGGTACGAAGGCATGAGGCCAGAAGCCTTTCCCGCGCCTAGTGTTGAAGACAAGCGGCGGGTGGAGCACTCGTCCCCCGAGGTCATAAACCCGCCGCTGCCAAACGACAGGGAGAGGACCATGGCGGACATCGCACGGCAGGGACGCAAGGCATTCGCGTTCAACAGCCATGAGTCCGGTCGTCGCCACCCACTGGTGGCCGCGGCCATGGTGCTCCCCCTGGCCGCCCTCCTGCTCTTCCTCTTCGGAGGCTTCGACCAGGTGGCGGCGCAGGCGTCGTCCGTAAGCGTGATGCTGGGGCGCTGAGCGGCGCCCCGGGCCCAGGAGAGCGGCCTGGGCCGGGACTGTCACCGGCCGAACCCCGTGGGGACGGGGGAGCGGTCGACGGACGGCAGGTGAAGGGTGCTGCGCGTACGGCTGGGGAGCCGGACGCGCAGCACCCTTTTTAATGCCCGCGCCAAGCTTTTTAAAGCGCCCCACGCACCCCCACGTTTTTTAACCCGCCCCACCCACCCCACGGCGCAGGCGCGCCACCCCGGCGTCG
>NZ_JBHXKA010000251.1:0-4817 GCF_042722885.1 Streptomyces sp. NPDC058401 | reverse complement strand
GGTGCGGGTGGTTCGGCCCTGCGGGGCGAAGTCCCCTACCCGCCCTTCCACCGTTCCCCGGGCGCTGCCCGGACCCCTTCTGGGGCTCCGCCCCAGACCCTGGTCCTCAAGCGCCGGACGGCTGGATTCAAGCGCCGGACGGCTGGGTTTTGTCAGGCCGGGTGGCCGAGGGCCGGGTCGTGGTCGGGGGTGGGCTGGGACGGGACGCGGGGGCGGGGGGAGGGCTCAGGGGTCTGTTGGGCGGGGAGGCGTACCGGGTCCGCTGCTTCGGGGTCCGGGCATTCCATCGTGCGGGGGAGTTTCAGGGCCATCGCGGCGCCCGCCAGGAGCAGGGCTGCGCTGACGACCAGGGTGACGTGCAGGCCGTGTACGAAGGAGTGGCGGGCGGCCGCGAACAGGGACTCGCCCGCCGGGCCGCCGAGCCGGGCCGCGATCTGGTAGGCCTCGCCGAGGGAGTGGGAGGCGCCGGTGGAGTCGGCCTCGGACACTCCGGGGACCGCCGCCAGGCCGGGGGCGTAGGCCGCGTTCATCACGCTGCCCAGCAGGGCGATGCCCATGCCCGCGCCGAGCTGGTAGGAGGTCTCCCCTATCGAGGCGGCGCCGCCGGCCGTCGCGGCCGGAGCCTCGCTCAGCATGGACTCGTAGGCGGCGAAGAGGGTGGTCTGGAGGCCGAAGCCGAGCAGGACGAAGCCGACGGTGAGCAGGACCGGCCGGTCGTGCTGGCCCATGAAGGTGAGGAGCAGGACCGCGCCGGCGGTCAGTACGAAGCCCAGCGAGACCATCCTGCGCGGTCCGGTCCGGGACAGCGTGTACGAGCCGGTCGCGCCCGCCGCCATCGCGGCGAAGGTGAGCGGCAGCAGGCGCAGCCCGGTCTCCAGAGGGCTCAGGTGCAGCACGAGCTGGAGGTACTGGACGGCGATCAGTTCCAGGCCGACCAGCGCCAGCATGGCCAGCACGATGCAGCCCACGGAGGTGGTGAAGGCGGGCCGGGAGAACATCCGCATGTCGATCAGCGGGTGCGCGCGGCGCTTCTGGCGCCGGACGAAGAGGACGAGCAGCCCGGCCCCGATCAGGAGCGGGACCAGTGCCTGCGGGTCGACGAGCTGGCGCTCCGCGCCGAGCCGCTTGACCCCGAGGACCGTGCCGAGCACGCCGCCGGCGGCCATGAGCGCGCCGAGCACGTCCCAGGGCCCGTCGGCGGTCCCCTTGGACTCCGGCAGCAGCCACCGGCCCAGCGGCAGGATCATGATCATGAGCGGGATGTTGATGAGGAAGACCGAGCCCCACCAGAAGTGCTGGACCAGGAAGCCGCCGAGCACGGGGCCGCTGGCGGCGCCGACGGCGGCCACGGCCGTCCAGATGCCGATGGCCAGGGCCCGCTCGCGCCGGTCGGGGAAGACCTGGCGCAGGATCGACAGGGTGGCCGGCATGATCATCGCGCCGCCGACGCCCAGCAGGGCGCGGGCGGCGATCAGGACCTGGGCGTTGTCGGCGAGGGCGGCCAGGGCCGAGGCCGCGCCGAAGAGCCCGTAGCCGAGGAGCAGGACGCGGCGGCGGCCCACGCGGTCACCGAGGGTGCCGAAGAGGATGAGGAGGGCGGCGCAGACCAGCGGGTAGGCGTCGACGATCCAGAGGAGTTCCATCGGGCCGGGACGGAGGTCCTCGGTGACGGAGGGGACGGCGACGTGCAGGATCGTCGCGTCGAGCGCCACGAGCACCAGGCTCACGCACAGGACCGCCAGGACGGCCCAGCGGTTGGCCCCGCCGGAGGCCGCGCCGAGTCGCCTCAGTCGCTGCCAGGAGGAAGGGTTCCTGTCGCCGGTCGCGTTCGTCCCCGACATGCATGTACCTCCCAGGTGATCCCTCGCACTCGGCGGACCAGCGTCTTTTCGGGGCCACGGGTGGGGAGGGTGGCGTCCTGCGGGGTCCGGCGTCGACACGCGAGTGAAGAGTCAGCGTACGCGAGTTCGGCTGTCCGACACGTGGTCAAGCTCTCATCCCGCCGCCGGCTGCGCTGTGGTGTGCGCCACTCGTTACACCTCGGCCCTTCCTGCCCGGGCGCGACCACCCCGGACCTCGATAATCATGCCCGTGAAGGATCTTGGATTTCGCCGGGCCGCGCCCGCTCTCGCCGTGTTCGTGGCGGTGCGGCTGCTGGGGCTGACGGTGCTCGCGGTGTGGGGGGCGGTGGCCGGCAGCAGCCCGCACACCCTGCTCTCGGCCCGCTGGGACTCCCTTTGGTACGCCCGCATCGCCGCCGAGGGGTACGGGTACGAGGTGGCGCTCCCGAACGGCGACGTCCACTCCAACCTGGCCTTCTTCCCGCTGCTGCCCTGGCTGGAGCGGCTGGTCTCGGCCGTCACCGGGCTCGGATACGGGTCCGCGGGGCTGGTGGTGTCGGCGCTCGCCGGGCTCGCCGCGGCCTGGGGGATCTTCGCGGTCGCCGAGCTGGTCCACGGCCGCCGGGCCGGGGTGTTCGCCGTCGCGGTCTGGGCCGCGCTGCCCGTCGGGATCGTGCAGTCGATGGCGTACAGCGAATCGCTGTTCACCGCGCTGGCCGCCTGGGGCCTCTACGGGGTGCTGCGCGGGCACTGGCTCACCGCAGGCCTGCTCGCGGCCGGGGCGGGGCTGACCCGCCCGGTCGGCGCCGCCGTGGTCGCGGCGGTGTGGGTGGCGGCCGCCCTGGCCCTGCGCGGCGGGGAGCGCTCGTGGCGGCCGGTGGCGGGGTCGCTGCTGGCCCCGCTCGGCGCGGCGGCGTACGTGCTGTGGGTGGGCGCGCGCACCGGAGGCGGTCTGACCGGCTACCTCGACGTGCAGGGCGGCTGGGGCAACGGCTTCGACGGCGGCTGGGCGTTCGCCCGGTTCATCGGGGCGCGGCTGGCCTCCCCGGCCTTCGCCGCCGGGATCGGGCTGATCGCCGGGGTCGCGCTGGTGCTGTGGCTGTACGTGCTCTGCGTGCGGCGGCGCCAGCCGGTACCGCTGCTGGTGTACGCCGGGATCGTGGTGGCGCTGGCCCTGTGCGCCTCCGGGTACTTCGGCTCCAAGCCCCGGCTGCTGCTGCCCGCCTTCCCGCTGGTGTTCCCGCCGGCGGTGGCGCTGGCCCGGTGGCGGACGGGCCGGGCGGCCGCGGTGCTGGGCGCGTCGGCCGCGGCGTCGGCCGTGTACGGGGCCTTCTGGCTGAACGGTTCGGGTCCGCCGTAGGCCGCGGCGGGAGGGCCCGGACGCCCAAGATCACGGAATGGATCGTTCCGCTCCATCTTTGGGCAAAACAATTGACCTGGAGTTATAAAGACGGTCTAAGTGTGCGAGGAAATGTCCGCAGGAAGGGACCTTCCCTGCTCCAACCAAAGGCCGAATACCGGGAATTAAGTCCCGCGTGAGACCAACTCCACATCACATGGTCATCACAAAGCCCGCGATTCGACCGGGCCGCCCATCCGCGCGCGGTAACGTCGATTGAGTGCGTACCGACCAAATCCTGCCCAGACTGGAGCGGGTGTTCGCCCGGCTGGACCGGGAACCAGAGCGACCGGCTCATCTGCAAACACCGCGGATGAGCCGGCACCGCGTCGTGCTCCTCGGAGCGACCCTCGGCATCTACCTGGCGATCGTCGTCGCGGTCCTGGCCACTTCCTGGCTCGTCCGCCTCGACTGGCAGATCATGTTCTTCCGGCCGTACGAGCAGTGGCCGCAGCTGCACGCCTTCCTCGACTACCTCGTCGTCCTCGGCCAGCGCGGCCCGACGGCGGTCATGGTCGCGGCCTGGCTCGGCTGGCGGTCCTGGCGGCAGCACACCCTCCGCCCGCTGATCACCCTCGGCGTGGCGCTGCTGCTGCTCAACATCACCGTGGGCGCCGTCAAGCTCGGCCTGGGCCGGCTCGGTCCGCACTACGCCACCGAGATCGGCTCCGCCGAGCTCTTCGCGGGCGGCGATATATTTCCTTCCGGCCACACCGCCAACGCCGTCGTGACCTGGGGAATCCTGGCCTACCTGGCCTCCACCGTCGTCACCCGCCGGGTGCTCTCCCTGGTCTCCGCCGTGGTCTCCCTGAGCGTCGGCGCCACCACCGTCTACCTCGGTACCCACTGGGTCAGCGACGTCCTGCTCGGCTGGCTCGCCGGTCTGCTCGTACTGCTGGCACTGCCGTGGTTCGAGCCGCTCATCGCCCTGGCCGAGGCCTACGTCTTCGACCTGCGGGCGCGGCTGCGCAGCCTCGTGGAGGCCGGGCAGGTGCCCGAGGGCCTCACCGGGGTGCTGGTCCCGCTGCTCTCGGCCGGCGGCAAGTGGCAGCTGGAACGGGCCGCCGCGGAGCCTTCGGAACGGCAGCCGGCGCAGCCCGTACCGTCCGCGCAGCCCGTGGCCGTCCTGCGGCAGCCCGAGGCGGCGGAGCCCGCGCAGGTTCCGGCCCAGGCTTCGGCTTCCGCCGCCCCCGTGCCGGTCGCCGCCTCGGCTTCCGCCTCTGTCTCGGCCCCTGCCCCTGCCACCGCCTCCGCTTCCGCGCCGGGCGCGGGGCACCAGCCGGCCGCCCGGCCCGCCGTACACCTCTCCGGCCGGCCGCACGTGATCCGCTCCGAGCGGACCCCGGGGGTCCCGGCCGGCAGCCGCCGCCCGGCCCACGGAGAGCGCGCCCCGGTGCGCGGCGCGGCACCCCGCCCGGCCACCGGCGGCTGAGCCGGACGGTACGCACCCCCTCCGCTCGCGCACCCACGGCGGGGCCCCGGGGGCGCCCCGGGGGCCCCCGGGGGCCCCCGCCGGGGGGGCCGGAGTGGAGGTCAGAGCGTGGCGGCCGCGCTCTTGATCGCCGCCGCGAAGGTGG
>NZ_JBHXKA010000250.1:0-5051 GCF_042722885.1 Streptomyces sp. NPDC058401 | reverse complement strand
CACCGGTACCCGGGCGGGCCGCCCCGCGCCCCGCATCGCGCCCCGTGCCGGGCGGCCGGCTCGCGGGGCCGCGCGGCCGCCGTGGCCGGGCGGCGTGCGTCCGGGGGCGGTTCCGGCTCTCGGAGCTGCCGGGGGTCAGTGCCGCCGCCGTGCCCGCGGCGGGCCCGGCCGCCACCGCGGCGGCGGCCGCGGCCGCGCACCGGGCACTCGGGGCGGCCGGCCTCGGCCACCTCGGGGGCCGCCTGGAACTCCGTACGTACGGCAGCGCCCCCCGCAGCGCCGACCTGGCGCGCGCCGCACGCCGGGCCGTGGCCACCGCCCTCGCCGGCCTGCACCGCACCCAGCGATGAACCACCCCTCCTCTCCCTCAGTCCCCACAGAGAACAGGTGCACCATGGACACCCCCGCAGAGCACGCCCCGCAGCCCTCGCCTTCGCCCTCGCAACCCGTCCAATGGGGGCGGGTCGGCTCCCTCGTCGGCGGCCAGGCCTCCGTGCAGCTCGGCAGCTTCGCCCTGCTCATCGCCATGAACTGGACCGCCGTGGAGCTGGGCGGGACCCGTGCGGTCACCCTGCTGATGCTCGCCGCCACCGTGCCCCGCGCCCTCATGCTGATCTTCGGCGGGGCGGTGGCCGACACCCTCGGCCCGCGCTTCATCCTCCTGCGCACCACGGCCGCCCGGGTCGTCCTGCTCGCCGCGGGCGCCGCCGTCACCGCCACCGCGAACCAGCTGTGGCCCCTTGTGGTGATCGCGCTGATCGAGGGGATCCTCCTGGGCCTCGCCGGCCCGGCGTCCGGCGTACTGCTGCCGATGTTCGCCCGCGGCGACCAGCTGGCCCGCGCGAACTCCCTCTACGCGATGGTGCTGCGCGTCGCCCCCATCCTCGGCGCACCGGCCGGAGCGTTCCTGATCACCGTCGGGGAGCTGTGGCTGGCGATGCTGGTCGGCGCCGTCACCGGAGCGATCTGGCTCGGCTGCCTGCTGCACGTCACCCACGGCTTCGTCCGCCCGAAGCCGGAGCCCGGCGTCTCCCTGGTCAAGCGCTCCGGAGACGGTTTCCGGCTGCTGGCCGCCCACCCCCGGCTGCGCTGGATGTTCGTCGCCGCCCTCTGCCTCGACCTGGCCTTCAGCTGGCCCGCGGAGGTGGCGCTTCCCCTGCTGGTCTCCGAACGCGGCTGGGGCGTGAGCGCCGTGGGCGTGGTGCTGGCCGCCTTCAGCGTGGGCGCGCTCGGCTCCAGCGCGGTGGGCGCCGCGATGGCGCACCGCATCCCGATGTTCGTGCGCCTCGTCGTCACCGGCGCGGGCCTCGCCGCCGGAATCCTCGTGATGGCCCTGATGCCGTCCGTCGTCTCGCTCACCGCCGTCGCGGCCGGGGTGGGTCTGCTGTCCGGTCTCAACGGCCCCGCGATCGTCACCCTGTACCAGCAGTCGGCCCCCGAGGACCGGATGGGCGCGGCGATGTCCACCCTCGCCCTGGCCGGGATCGGCACCGCCCCCATCTCCATCGCCGTCTTCAGCTCGCTCTCGCTCGTCCTCGGCATCCAGACCACGTGGCTGCTGTGCGGCGCGATCGCCTTCGTCTCCCCGGTGGCGGCGGTACTCGCCCTGCGCCACCCCGCGCAGGCCGAGGAGCCGGCGCCGGTGGAGCAGATCCCCGTCCCCGCGGCCGCCTGAGGAGGTCCCCCATGTCCGTGCTCACGCAGCAACTCCTGCTCCCGGAAAGGCTGTCGGATCCCGGTCCGGCGCAGGCCGTCCTGGTGGCCGCGAGCCCGCAGCTGTGGCTCGTGGACACCACCGAGTACCGGGTGCACGCGGCCCGGCACGCCCCCGGCACCCTGGACGCCCAGGAACTGGCCCGCGCGGCCGAGTTCGTACAGGCCGCCGACCGCGACGCGTACGTCTGCGCGCACGTCGCACTGCGCCGGCTGCTCGGCGCGTACCTGGGCATCGTCCCGCGCGAGGTCACGGTCGAGCGGGCCCCGTGCGCACACTGCGACGAGCCGCACGGCCGACCCGTACTCCCGGGCGGGGCCCTGCACTTCTCGCTCTCGCACTGCACCGGCATCAGCCTGCTGGCGTTCGCGACCGCCCCGGTCGGGGTGGACGTGGAGGAGCTGGTGGCGCCGCGCACCATCCCGGAGCTGGCCGACGTACTGCACCCGCGGGAGGCCGCCGAACTGGCGGCCCTCTCCCCCGGGGAGCGCTCGGCGGCGTTCACCCGGGTCTGGACCCGCAAGGAGGCCTACCTCAAGGGGCTGGGGGTCGGGCTGTCGGAGAACCCGGCCGCGGACTACGTGGGTTCGGGCTCCGCGCCGGCCCGCCTGCCGGGATGGACCCTGACCGACGTCCTGGTCCCGGCAGGCCACTGCGCGGCCCTCGCCCTGCACACGCCGTGACCCGGGGCCCGCGACGGTGCGCCGGTTCAGGTGCGGTCAGGGCAGTCCACCGTGGAGTCCAGCCAGCCGGTCAGTTGCTCCCAGGCCTTGTGGGCGTGCGAGGGCCACGGGGTTTCGCAGGCGATGGCGTTCAGCTGCCGGTCCAGGTCGGAGCGTGCGGCCCTGGACAGTGTCCAGCCCAACGGGGCCCGTACGCGCGGGTGTTCGCTGGGCTCGATCTTGAAGTACCGGGGCCGCGCCTGGCCGTTGTCCGTCTTCTGCGGGCAGCCCACCTCGGACGACATGGCGATGCGCGCCCGTTGCAGGGCCACTTCGGGCAGCCGTTCGCGCACGGCCATCATCGTGCTCAGCGGTGTGATGAGCTCCGAGGCGCGCTGGCCGAGTACGGTCGGCGCCGTCACCTGATGGCCGTTCGAGATGTGCACGTACACGGGGACGACGCAGGTCCCGGGATGGGCGGCGTTGTACGCGCGGACCGCCGGTTCGAGGCTGCCGGTGTAGAGGTCCACGAGGGACTGGGCGCCGTTGTTCTCGGCGTACCCGCCGTCGACCACGCGGACCGGGGTCCGGTCGCCGCAGCGCGGGACCCGGCCGAGGGGGAGACGTAGGTGAAGCGGGCCGACAGCAGGACGGCCGTCTTGCGCTTGATCTCCGCTCCGCACAGCAGTTCCGCCGCATCGAGGGCGCCCGGGCTGACGGTGGCGTTCTCACCCGCGCAGGCGGACCGTCCGGGGGCGCCCAGTTTCAGTGCGCTGATCGTCACCCGGCACCCGTTGGTCGTCGTGCCGTTGAGGATGATCTCCGGTCCGCCCCGGTCCGGCTGCGCGCCCCAGGCGAACGGCCTGTCCAACTGCGGGTTCTCGTCGGTCCAGCTCTCCTCCAGGGCCCGGGCCCGGTCGTAGCGGCCGATGTTGACGAAGACGTTCGGCAGGTCGTAGACGAACATCCCGGCGAGCGTCCGCGCCAGGTGGTCGCCCTCGAACTGCTGCCGGGGCCATGCCAGGTCCCCCTTCTCCACGCGCACGGCGTCGGAGTCGAAGCGGGTGCTGTAGCCGGTGATTCCGAGCGCGCCACCGGACGTGCCGCTGGCCGCGAACACCCTCTGGGCCGGGCCGCACGCCTCCCTGGAGGGATCGGGCGGGGCGAGCCGGTCCAGGACCGAGGACCAGAGCGGCCAGGCACAGGGTGATGACCCCGAACCCTCCCAGTGTGTTCGATGTCTCGCGGTCCCAGAGGACCATGGCCAGGAGGCCGGGGAGCGGGATGGTGTGCACCGCGTAGCGGATGAACGGGCGGCCCGGTGCCACGGGCTGCGACTCCTCCCCGGCTGCCTGCGGGGCCCCGGCCCGGTGGACCAGTGCCGCGGCGATCAGTACGGCCGCGTTCGCCGCCGGCAGGCTGGCGATGAGCGCCACCCGGTGTGCCCAGGTGGACTCTCCGAAGAACGCGGGGTCGGCCTCGGCGCCGCCTAGGGCGAGCGCCGCCGCCCGTCGTTGCTCTGGGGTCCTCGGTTCAGCAGCCCCTTGGCCACGAGGGGGCTGAACCACTTGTCGGTGGACATAGCACCGTGGATAGCGCAGCCGGGTAGGCCGTCGACCCCGTTGGCGGTCTCCGGACCGCGATGTCCGCGGAACTCACCTGGTCGGCGGACCCCACCAGCTCGTCGTACCCGGGCGTTGCGGCACCCGAGGCCCGCTCCGAACGGGACCGCTCCTCCTGACGGTCCGGTAGATTCGGTGGTGCAGCTGATCTTCAGGGGAGCGGCAGGGGTGCCGCGCGGGGACACGGGGGCAGTGAGTGCGGAGCGGACACGCGCAGGACCGGCGGCGGGAGGCCCTGCTGGAGTGCTGGCGCGCGATCGAGCTGTTCAGTCCGCCGACCATTCCGGCCCTCCCCCGAAGGCGCCCCGCCGCACGCTCCGGAGCGAGGGACGAGTACGTCGTCGACCTCACCCCGCAGCCGGGCCGGGTGCCGTCGCTCATGCCGTGGGCCGCGGACCATCCGGAGACGGGGGCCCGGCGGGCACGGCACGGCTGGATGTGGCGGCACGATGTCTACTGCGGGGTCTTTGACCTGGAGTTGCTCCGCCAGGCGATGATCGCGGCCCTGCCCGCGGGGACGGATCCCGATCCGGGCGTGCCGCAGAGCGAGCTGGTGCTGTCGGGCCAGAGCGCGATGTGCGCGCTGGTCCTGGACGACGAGGGCCGGCCGCTCGACGACACGTCCGTGATCTCCGCATGCGGCTGGGCCACGGGCCGCCTGTTCGATCCGGGGCCGTCCGCAGCGGGGTGGCTGGACGGCTTCGAGGAGCTCAACGAGGCGTTCGGCTCGGCGATCGACGAGCTCACGGCCACCGCCGTCCCGTACGGCCCGGCCGTATCGGGTGCATCCGGTGTATCGGGCGCCCCGGCCGCGGGCACCGCCTACGCGGCGCGGCCCGCCGAGGGCGGCGGGAGCTGGCAGGGACTGCTCGCCGAGATCCTGGGCGGAGCCGCCGTCGGCGCCGTCGGGGCCCTGTTCGGTGAGGTCGCCGGAATCGCCCTGCAGGGCGCGGCGGAACCCCTGGTGCGCCGCGCCGCGGACTGGGCCGCGGCCCGCCGCCCCGCCGGGGAGCCGGTGGGGCCCGGGCTGCCGGACGGCACCGGGGGCGCTCC
>NZ_JBHXKA010000249.1:0-5093 GCF_042722885.1 Streptomyces sp. NPDC058401 | reverse complement strand
CCCCGCGAGGTTTCTCGCGGGGCGCGCCGTCATGTGTGGGGGCGTACTGGTCCGCCCGGTCGGGAGCGGTGTTCAGGCGACCAGGCCGGAGAGCTTGCGGAGCGACTCGTTCAGGGCGGCGGTGGCCGAGTCCTTGAGCTTGCCCGCCATGAGGGAGACCGCCGCGCCGGTGAACTCGCCGTCGATGCGGACGGTGGTGGCTTCGCCGTCCGGGATCAGGGTGTAGCGGGTCAGGATGGCCACGCCCATGGGGCCCTTGCCGGTCAGCGTGAAGACGCGCTCGTCCTCCAGCTCCGAGACCGTCCAGAGGACCTCGGCGGGGAAGCCCATCATCTTCATGTTCTCGGCGAAGGTGGATCCCACCGCGAGGGTTTCGGGGCCGCCCTTGGGGAAGTTGGTGTGGGTCATGCTCCACTGGCCGTAAGCGTCCCAGTCGGTCAGCTGGGACCAGAGCTTCGCGGCGGACGCCTCGATGCGTGATTCCGCGGTGACTTCAGCCATGCGACCACCCCTTCTCGTCAGTACGTGCGGCGGAAGGTAGTCCCGGCGGACGCAACATTCAAGACTGACGACCTGTCAGATATGGAGTGGCGGGGAGGGATGGGGCGGGTCCGGGCCCGGCCGGTGCCGGGTCGGTCTCGGGAGCGTCTCAACAGGTGTCACGGTCCCGTCGCTCCTGACCGGGCCTGCCATGATGTCCGAATGCAAGCGTCAGGGAGACATGCCGGACTGGGCCTCGCCCTCGTTTCGGCGATCGCGTTCGGTGGTTCGGGTGTGGCGGCGAAGCCGCTGATCGAGGCGGGTCTGGACCCGCTCCACATGGTCTGGCTCAGGGTGGCCGGGGCGGCCCTCGTGCTGTCCCCGCTGGCCTGGCGCCATCGCGATCTCGTACGCCGCAAACCCCTGCTGCTCGCGGGCTTCGGGCTCGTCGCCGTGGCCGGCGTCCAGGCCTTCTACTTCGCCTCCCTGTCCCGGATCCCGGTCGGCGTGGCCCTGCTGCTGGAGTACCTCGGCCCCGCGCTGCTGCTCGGCTGGATCCGCTTCGTGCAGCGCAGGCCCGTGACCCGGGCCGCCGCGGCCGGCGCCGCCGTGGCCGTCGTGGGCCTCGCCTGCGTGGTGCAGATCTGGGCCGGGCTGAGCCTCGACCTGCTCGGCGTGCTGCTCGGCCTCGCGGCTGCCTGCTGCCAGGCCTTCTACTTCGTCTTCGCCGACCAGGGCAGCGACGGCGACGACGTGCCCGATCCGATGGGCATGATCGCGTACGGCATGATCGTCGGCACCCTCGTGATGACCGTCATCGCCCGGCCCTGGCAGATCGACTGGCGGGTGCTGGGCGGCGACGCGGCGCTCGGGGACCTGATGGTGCCCGCGCCAGTGCTGCTCGGCTGGGTGGTGCTGATCGCGACCGTGTTCGCGTACCTGACCGGTGTGGTCTCCGTGCGCAAGCTGTCGCCGCAGGTCGCGGGCGTGGTGGCCTGCCTCGAAGCGGTCGTGGCGACCGTCCTGGCCTGGGTGCTCCTCGGCGAGCACCTCGCGACCTGGCAGATCATCGGCGGCGCCCTGGTGCTGGGCGGGGCCTTCATCGCGCAGACCTCCCGGCAGGCTGCGCCCGCGCCCGGGGTCGCGGAGCCGGTGGCCGCTCTGGACCGCGATCCGAGCAAGGTCTAGGCTCTCGATCATGCCGATGACCGTGCTTCCGCCTCCCGCCGCCTAGCGCGGGCGGCTGCCACCACGTAGGAGAACCCGGCCCGGGCCGTGACCCGGGCGGATTCGCGCTGCCCGCGAAGCGATGACCTGCTCCTTTCATCCTTCACGCACGCGCGGAGAACTCTCGTGTCGATCCAGCCGGTCCCCTCGGACCACATGCCCGCCAGCGGGCGCAGTCTGCTCTTCCTCGTCATCGCCGGAACCGCCTGGGGCACGGCGGGGGCGGCGGCCTCGCTGCTCTTCCTCGCCAGTGACCTCGGCCCGCTCGCCCTGTCGTTCTGGCGGTGTGCGGGCGGGCTGGCGGTGCTGCTCGCGGTACTCGCCGTACGCCGCCGCCCGCGGGGAGCCCTCGCGGGGGCGGGCGCCGTCCGGGCCCGGGCCTCGGTGGGGTCGCTGATCGGGACCGGGCTGCTGTTCACCCTCTTCCAGTCCGCGTACTTCGCCGCCGTCCGCGAGACAGGGCTCGCCGTGGCCACCGTGGTCACCCTCGGATCCGGGCCCGTGCTCATCGCGCTCGGGGCCCGGTACTGGATGGGGGAGCGGCTCGGCCGGGGCGGGATCCTCGCGGTCGGCGGGGCGCTGGCCGGGCTGGCCGTCCTCGTCCTCGGCAGCGGCGGCGGCGAGGTGCGGCCGCTCGGTGTCGGCTGGGCGCTGCTGTCGGCCGCCGGCTACGGGGCCATGACCCTGCGGGCCAGGCTGCTGGGGCGGCGCGGGACGGGCGGGGACCCGCTGGTCACCACCGTCTGGTCGGTCGGGGTGGGCGCGGTGTGCCTGTTGCCGTTCGCCCTGGTGGAGGGGCTGGTGCCGCACACCGCGGAGCCCGCCCGGGTGCTCTGGCTGCTCGCCTACATGGCCACCGTGCCGACCGCGCTGGCCTACGCGCTCTACTTCAGCGGGGCCGCCGCGGTACGGGCCGCGACGGTGTCCGTGATCATGCTGATCGAGCCCGTCGGTGCGGCGGCGATCGCCGTCCTGGTGCTCGGGGAGCGGCTGACCGCACCGGTGGTGCTGGGCACCGTACTCCTGCTGACGGCGGTGGGGGCGCTGATCGCCGCCGAGTCGCGGCGGCCGGGGGAGTCCGGGGGCGCGGAGACCGGGAGCGGGGAGACAACGGGCGCGGAGACCCGGGAGGGCGGGCCGGAGGGCCGGCCCGCCCTTGCCGACGGGGCGGCCGTCAGAGCGCGGTGATGTAGTCCGGGACGGGGATGCCCGCGGCGAGGTCGGCGGCCGGGACCGGGGTCCCGTACGCCGGCGCCACGGGGACCACGCCGGACCAGAACGGCAGCGCGAGGTCCTCGGGGGCGTCGCCCGGGCCGCCGCTGCGGACCTTCGCGGACACCTCGTTCAGGTCCAGGCGGATCACGGCGGTGGCCGCGAGCTCCTTGGCGTTCGCCGGCCGGGAGTCGGCCGAGCGGCCCGGAACTACCTGGTCGACGAGGGCGTCGAGCGCGATCCGCCGCTCCTCGGGGTCGGTCACCTCGTAGGCGGTGCCGTGCACGACCACCGAACGGTAGTTGAGCGAGTGGTTGAAGGCGGAGCGGGCCAGGACCAGGCCGTCGAGGTGGGTCACGGTGAGGCAGACCGGCAGCCCCGGGTCGGCCTTGCCGGCCGCGAGGAGCGGGCGCGAGCCCGTGGAGCCGTGTACGTAGAGGGTCCGGCCGACCCGGCCGAAGAGGGTCGGCAGGACCACCGGCGCGCCGTCGCGGATGAAGCCGAGGTGGCAGAGGTAGGCCGCGTCCAGTATCGAGTGCACCGTCTCGTGGTCGTAGTGCGCGCGGTCGCGGTACCGGCTCGGGACGGTACGGTCCGTGGGAGCGTATCCGGCGGCCGGCGCCTCCGTGGGCGCGGGCGTTGCCGTCGACGTCTCCGGGGTGGTCTCGGGGGCGGGCGTGACGCTCATCGTGCGGACTCCGTTGTATTAGTGCATACTTGCCTTTGTGCTAGGAGAGTATCTGATCATCGGGCGGCGCGCATCGGAAATCGCCGCGAGTGTGGAAGCGGGCGTCGCCTCGGGCGCGCTCGCACCGGGAGCGATGTTGCCGCCGATGCGGGAGCTCGCCGGTGTGCTGGGGGTGAACCCCAACACCGTGGCCGCCGCGTACCGCACGCTGCGCGAACGCGGGGTCATCGAGACCGACGGGCGCCGCGGCAGCCGGGTGCGGTCCCGTCCGGCGACCGCTCCGCGCGACGAACTGCGGATGGCAGTCCCGGCGGGGGTGCGCGACATCGCCTCCGGCAACCCGGACGTGCGGCTGCTGCCCTCGCTGGAAGGGGCACTGGCGGGCGCGGCCCGCCGGTACGCCGCCGAGCCGACGCTCTACGGCCAGGACCCGGTCGTCCCGGAACTGGCCCGGCTCGCCAGGGCCGCCTTCGACGCGGACGGGGTGCCGGCCGGGGAGATGGCCGTGACCTCGGGCGCGCTGGACGGCATCGAACGGGTACTGGCCGCGCACCTGCGTCCCGGGGACGCGGTGGCGGTCGAGGACCCGGGGTGGGGGAGCGTGCTCGACCTCGTCCCGGCGCTGGGGCTACGGGTGGTGCCGGTGGCCGTGGACGACGACGGGCCGCTGCCCGACGCGGTGGAACGGGCGCTGGCGCAAGGGGTCCGGGCACTGCTCGTGACCGCCCGGGCGCAGAACCCGACCGGCGCCGTGGTGAGCGCGGAGCGGGCCTCGGAGCTGCGGGCGGTGCTCGCCGGGCACCCGGAGGTACTGGTCGTCCACGACGACCACGGCCACGGCATCGTGGACCTGCCGCTGAACGTGCTGGGCGGGGCGACCCGCCACTGGGTGGTGATCCGCTCCACCGCCAAGGGGTACGCCCCCGACCTGCGGCTCGCCCTGCTGACCGGCGACGAGGTCACGCTCGACCGGGTCCGCGGACGGCAGCGGCTGGGCCCCGGGTGGGTGAGCAGGCTGCTGCAGTACACCGCGGTGGAGCTGTGGAAGGCCGGAGCGGTCGACCACGCGGCGGTCGCGCGCTCCTACGGGGAGCGCCGGGACGTACTGGTCGCGGCGCTGGCCCGGCGCGGGGTGAAGGCGCACGGGCGGAGCGGGCTGAACGTGTGGGTGCCGGTCGCCGAGGAGACGGCGGTGGTGACTCGCCTGCTGGGTGCGGGCTGGGCGGTCGCTCCCGGGGCCCGGTTCCGGGTGGAATCGGGGCCGGCCGTGCGGATGACGATGTCGACGCTGTCCCCGGCGGACGTACCGGGGCTGGCGGAGGCGGTGGCCTCGGCCGTCCGCCCGGCGACCGGGGGACGGCTCGACTGACGGCTCGATCGGCGGCGGGGGCCTAGGTGTGTTGTCCCGAGACGTTGGTGACACGCGTGCTGGGTTCTTGAAATGGGTGAGGGCCTCCGGGTTCGGTGTGGATTGCGACATCTCCAC
>NZ_JBHXKA010000248.1:2603-5118 GCF_042722885.1 Streptomyces sp. NPDC058401 | reverse complement strand
GCAGTGGACGGTCGGTCTTATTCCGACATGACTGTCCCGCTCTAAGTGCGTGTGCACCCGATTACGGGTAAACATTCATGGAGAGTTTGATCCTGGCTCAGGACGAACGCTGGCGGCGTGCTTAACACATGCAAGTCGAACGATGAAGCCCTTCGGGGTGGATTAGTGGCGAACGGGTGAGTAACACGTGGGCAATCTGCCCTTCACTCTGGGACAAGCCCTGGAAACGGGGTCTAATACCGGATAACACTCCTGCCTGCATGGGCGGGGGTTAAAAGCTCCGGCGGTGAAGGATGAGCCCGCGGCCTATCAGCTTGTTGGTGGGGTAATGGCCCACCAAGGCGACGACGGGTAGCCGGCCTGAGAGGGCGACCGGCCACACTGGGACTGAGACACGGCCCAGACTCCTACGGGAGGCAGCAGTGGGGAATATTGCACAATGGGCGAAAGCCTGATGCAGCGACGCCGCGTGAGGGATGACGGCCTTCGGGTTGTAAACCTCTTTCAGCAGGGAAGAAGCGAAAGTGACGGTACCTGCAGAAGAAGCGCCGGCTAACTACGTGCCAGCAGCCGCGGTAATACGTAGGGCGCAAGCGTTGTCCGGAATTATTGGGCGTAAAGAGCTCGTAGGCGGCTTGTCACGTCGGATGTGAAAGCCCGAGGCTTAACCTCGGGTCTGCATTCGATACGGGCTAGCTAGAGTGTGGTAGGGGAGATCGGAATTCCTGGTGTAGCGGTGAAATGCGCAGATATCAGGAGGAACACCGGTGGCGAAGGCGGATCTCTGGGCCATTACTGACGCTGAGGAGCGAAAGCGTGGGGAGCGAACAGGATTAGATACCCTGGTAGTCCACGCCGTAAACGTTGGGAACTAGGTGTTGGCGACATTCCACGTCGTCGGTGCCGCAGCTAACGCATTAAGTTCCCCGCCTGGGGAGTACGGCCGCAAGGCTAAAACTCAAAGGAATTGACGGGGGCCCGCACAAGCAGCGGAGCATGTGGCTTAATTCGACGCAACGCGAAGAACCTTACCAAGGCTTGACATATACCGGAAAGCATTAGAGATAGTGCCCCCCTTGTGGTCGGTATACAGGTGGTGCATGGCTGTCGTCAGCTCGTGTCGTGAGATGTTGGGTTAAGTCCCGCAACGAGCGCAACCCTTGTCCTGTGTTGCCAGCATGCCCTTCGGGGTGATGGGGACTCACAGGAGACCGCCGGGGTCAACTCGGAGGAAGGTGGGGACGACGTCAAGTCATCATGCCCCTTATGTCTTGGGCTGCACACGTGCTACAATGGCCGGTACAATGAGCTGCGATACCGTGAGGTGGAGCGAATCTCAAAAAGCCGGTCTCAGTTCGGATTGGGGTCTGCAACTCGACCCCATGAAGTCGGAGTTGCTAGTAATCGCAGATCAGCATTGCTGCGGTGAATACGTTCCCGGGCCTTGTACACACCGCCCGTCACGTCACGAAAGTCGGTAACACCCGAAGCCGGTGGCCCAACCCGTAAGGGAGGGAGCTGTCGAAGGTGGGACTGGCGATTGGGACGAAGTCGTAACAAGGTAGCCGTACCGGAAGGTGCGGCTGGATCACCTCCTTTCTAAGGAGCACAGTACCGATTGCAGACAAACGTTCTGCACGGTCAGCTCAGGGTGGAACGTTGATTAGTTGGCACGGTTTCCAAAACCTTCTGTGAGTACTGCTTCGGCGTGGAAAACAGATTGAGTGGCGGGGATCGTGCTTGGCACGTTGTTGGGTATCTGAGGGTACGGCCGAAAGGCTTTATCTTCGCGATGCCGGCCCCAGTGAACTTCGTCTGCGGATGAGGGTGATGGGTGACTGGTCGTTGCTTGAGAACTACACAGTGGACGCGAGCATCTGTAGGCCAAGTTTTTAAGGGCGCACGGTGGATGCCTTGGCACCAGGAACCGATGAAGGACGTGAGAGGCCGCGATAGGCCCCGGGGAGCTGCCAACTGAGCTTTGATCCGGGGGTGTCCGAATGGGGAAACCCGGCAGTCGTCATGGGCTGTCACCCACTGCTGAACACATAGGCAGTGTGGAGGGAACGCGGGGAAGTGAAACATCTCAGTACCCGCAGGAAGAGAAAACAACCGTGATTCCGGGAGTAGTGGCGAGCGAAACCGGATGAGGCCAAACCGTATGCGTGTGATACCCGGCAGGGGTTGCGCATGCGGGGTTGTGGGAATTCTTTTGATCGGTCTGCCGGCCGGTCGGCGAGTCAGAAACCGTTGATGTAGTCGAAGGACATGCGAAAGGTCCGGCGTAGAGGGTAAGACCCCCGTAGACGAAACATTAACGGCTTGCTTAAGAATCTCCCAAGTAGCACGGGGCCCGAGAAATCCCGTGTGAATCTGGCGGGACCACCCGCTAAGCCTAAATATTCCCTGGTGACCGATAGCGGATAGTACCGTGAGGGAATGGTGAAAAGTACCGCGGGAGCGGAGTGAAATAGTACCTGAAACCGTGTGCCTACAAGCCGTGGGAGCGTCGCTG
>NZ_JBHXKA010000248.1:0-2509 GCF_042722885.1 Streptomyces sp. NPDC058401 | reverse complement strand
TACGGTCGTGACTGCGTGCCTTTTGAAGAATGAGCCTGCGAGTTAGCGGTGTGTAGCGAGGTTAACCCGTGTGGGGAAGCCGTAGCGAAAGCGAGTCCGAATAGGGCGATTGAGTTGCACGCTCTAGACCCGAAGCGGAGTGATCTAGCCATGGGCAGGTTGAAGCGGAGGTAAGACTTCGTGGAGGACCGAACCCACCAGGGTTGAAAACCTGGGGGATGACCTGTGGTTAGGGGTGAAAGGCCAATCAAACTCCGTGATAGCTGGTTCTCCCCGAAATGCATTTAGGTGCAGCGTCACGTGTTTCTTGCCGGAGGTAGAGCACTGGATAGGCGATGGGCCCTACCGGGTTACTGACCTTAGCCAAACTCCGAATGCCGGTAAGTGAGAGCGTGGCAGTGAGACTGTGGGGGATAAGCTCCATGGTCGAGAGGGAAACAGCCCAGAGCATCGACTAAGGCCCCTAAGCGTACGCTAAGTGGGAAAGGATGTGGAGTCGCAGAGACAACCAGGAGGTTGGCTTAGAAGCAGCCACCCTTGAAAGAGTGCGTAATAGCTCACTGGTCAAGTGATTCCGCGCCGACAATGTAGCGGGGCTCAAGCGTACCGCCGAAGTCGTGTCATTGCAGCAATAGGGCCAACGCCCGCTGTGATGGGTAGGGGAGCGTCGTGTGCCGGGTGAAGCAGCAGCGGAAGCTAGTTGTGGACGGTTCACGAGTGAGAATGCAGGCATGAGTAGCGATACACACGTGAGAAACGTGTGCGCCGATTGACTAAGGGTTCCTGGGTCAAGCTGATCTGCCCAGGGTAAGTCGGGACCTAAGGCGAGGCCGACAGGCGTAGTCGATGGACAACCGGTTGATATTCCGGTACCCGCTTTGAAACGCCCAATATCGAATCAGGCGATGCTAAGCCCGTGAAGCCGTTCCGGACCCTTCGGGGAAAGGAAAGTGGTGGAGCCGGCGAACCAGACTTGTAGTAGGTAAGCGATGGGGTGACGCAGGAAGGTAGTCCAGCCCGGGCGGTGGTAGTCCCGGGGTAAGGGTGTAGGCCGAGGGGTAGGCAAATCCGTCCCTCATATAAGGCTGAGACCTGATGCCGAGCCGATTGTGGTGAAGTGGATGATCCTATGCTGTCGAGAAAAGCCTCTAGCGAGTTTCATGGCGGCCCGTACCCTAAACCGACTCAGGTGGTCAGGTAGAGAATACCGAGGCGTTCGGGTGAACTATGGTTAAGGAACTCGGCAAAATGCCCCCGTAACTTCGGGAGAAGGGGGGCCAGTCCTGGTGATCGGATTTACTCCGTGAGCTGGGGGTGGCCGCAGAGACCAGCGAGAAGCGACTGTTTACTAAAAACACAGGTCCGTGCGAAGCCGTAAGGCGATGTATACGGACTGACGCCTGCCCGGTGCTGGAACGTTAAGGGGACCGGTTAGTCACATTTCGGTGTGGCGAAGCTGAGAACTTAAGCGCCAGTAAACGGCGGTGGTAACTATAACCATCCTAAGGTAGCGAAATTCCTTGTCGGGTAAGTTCCGACCTGCACGAATGGCGTAACGACTTCTCGACTGTCTCAACCATAGGCCCGGTGAAATTGCACTACGAGTAAAGATGCTCGTTTCGCGCAGCAGGACGGAAAGACCCCGGGACCTTTACTATAGTTTGATATTGGTGTTCGGTTCGGCTTGTGTAGGATAGGTGGGAGACTTTGAAGCGGCCACGCCAGTGGTTGTGGAGTCGTCGTTGAAATACCACTCTGGTCGTGCTGGATGTCTAACCTCGGTCCGTGATCCGGATCAGGGACAGTGTCTGATGGGTAGTTTAACTGGGGCGGTTGCCTCCCAAAAAGTAACGGAGGCGCCCAAAGGTTCCCTCAGCCTGGTTGGCAATCAGGTGTTGAGTGTAAGTGCACAAGGGAGCTTGACTGTGAGACCGACGGGTCGAGCAGGGACGAAAGTCGGGACTAGTGATCCGGCGGTGGCTTGTGGAAGCGCCGTCGCTCAACGGATAAAAGGTACCCCGGGGATAACAGGCTGATCTTCCCCAAGAGTCCATATCGACGGGATGGTTTGGCACCTCGATGTCGGCTCGTCGCATCCTGGGGCTGGAGTCGGTCCCAAGGGTTGGGCTGTTCGCCCATTAAAGCGGTACGCGAGCTGGGTTTAGAACGTCGTGAGACAGTTCGGTCCCTATCCGCTGTGCGCGTAGGAATATTGAGAAGGGCTGTCCCTAGTACGAGAGGACCGGGACGGACGAACCTCTGGTGTGCCAGTTGTCCTGCCAAGGGCATGGCTGGTTGGCTACGTTCGGGAGGGATAACCGCTGAAAGCATCTAAGCGGGAAGCCTGCTTCAAGATGAGTATTCCCACCTCCTTGAGAGGGTAAGGCTCCCAGTAGACGACTGGGTTGATAGGCCAGATGTGGAAGCCCGGTAACGGGTGGAGCTGACTGGTACTAATAGGCCGAGGGCTTGTCCTCAGTTGCTCGCGTCCACTGTGTTAGTTCTGAAG
>NZ_JBHXKA010000247.1:0-5354 GCF_042722885.1 Streptomyces sp. NPDC058401 | reverse complement strand
CTCTGCCCGGAGGCCGCGGGGCTCCGCCCCAGACCCCGCGCCTCAAACGCCGGCGAGGCTGGATTTTTCCGCCGGCGGGGCTGGATTTCTCGACGGCTCAGAGGGTCGACAGTTCTGCCGTTACCGCTGCTGCTTCCGCAGGAGAGGTTGCGCGGTCGATGCGGATGGTGTCGCAGCCGACCCAGGTGGCGGCTTCGCGGAGGGCTTCGGCCATGGGGCGGGCTGCTTTCGGGGTGGTCAGGGAGAGTTGGCGGGCCACCAGGGTGGTGCCTTCGCGGGCCGGGTCCACGCGGCCCTGGAGGCGGCCTCCGGTCAGCAGGGGCATCGCGAAGTAGCCGTGGATCCGCTGGGGCTTGGGCACGTAGGCCTCCAGGCGGTGGGTGAAGCCGAAGATCCGCTCCGTGCGCGGGCGCTCCCAGACGAGGGAGTCGAACGGGGAGAGGAGCGTGGTGCGGTGGCGGGCCCGGGGGAGCGGGGACAGGGCGGCGGGGTCTGCCCAGGCCGGCTTTCCCCAGCCCTCTACGTGCACCGGGACCAGGCCCGCGTCTTCGACCACCGCGTCGAAGTCCTGGTTCTTGAGGCGGTGGTAGTCCGCGATGTCGGAGCGGGTGCCCACGCCCAGGGACTGCCCCGCGAGGGCCACCAGGCGGCGCTTGCACTCGCGGTCGTCCAGGTCGTCGTGGAGCAGCGCGGAGGGGACCGCGCGCTCGGGGAGGTCGTAGACCCGCTTCCAGCCGCGGCGCTCGGTGCAGACGACTTCGCCGATGTCGAGGAGCCACTCCACCGCGATCTTCGTCTCGGACCATTCGAACCACTCGCCGCCGTTCTTGGCGCCGCCCAGTTCGGTGGAGGTGAGGGGGCCTTCGGTCCGGAGGCGGTCCAGGACCGTCTTCGTCGAGCGGTCCTTGTCGGCCAGGACGTGCCAGCGGTGGCCGCGGGCCTTGCGCTCCCGGCGGCGGAAGGCGAAGTGCGGCCATTCCTCGATGGGCAGGATGCAGGCCGCGTGCGACCAGTATTCGAAGGCTTGCTGTTCCGACCAGTACGCGGCTTCGATGGTGGGGCGGCCGACCGCGCCGAGGCGCGCGTACGGGACGAGCTCGTGGGAGCGGGCCAGTACGGAGATGGTGTCGAGCTGGACGGCGCCCAGGTGGCGCAGGACGCCGCGGACGCCACCGCGCCGGTCCGGAGCGCCCAGGAAGCCCTGCGCGCGCAGGGCGATGCGGCGGGCCTCGTCGGCGGAGAGGGACAGGGCGGGCGGGGGCGCGGTCGTCATGGCGGAAACCCTAGAGCGTGGTGCTGACAGGGGAGGGAAGGTACGGGAGGCGGGAGGGCAGGGTGAGGTCGGAGGGGAGCATGGCGCCGGTCCAGCAGTCCCGCAGGGTCCCGCGGTGTTCCATGCCCGCGCGCGCGACGCCTTCGATGTGGAAGCCGGTCTTCTCGGCGACCCGGCGGGAGGCGGCGTTGCCGACCGCGGCGCGCCAGATCATCCGTACGCAGCCGAGCTCGGTGAAGGCCCAGCGCAGTACGGCGGGCAGCGCCTCGGGGAGGTAGCCGCGGCCCCGGTGCCCGGCGACGGTCCAGTAGCCGAGCTCGTGCGCGTTGTCGCCCTGCGGGCCGAGCCCGATGCACGCGACGAGCGGGCCGCCGGCGCCGAGGCGGACCCCGAAGTTGTACTCGGAGCCGTTCTGCCCGCCCGGGACCCGGGTCGTGAAGGCCTCGGCGTGCGTGCGCTCGTACGGGACGGCGACCGGTATCCAGCGCTGGATGGCGGGGTCCTGCAGGGCCGCGTACACCTCGTCGGTGTCGGAGGCGTCGAGGGGCCGCAGGACGAGGCGCTCGGTGGTCAGGGTGATCGGTTCCATCGGGCGATTCTGCTCTGGGAGGACGGCCGCGGCGAAACGGATTCCCGGCGGGATTCCCGAAGTGGGACCGCCCATACCGGCACCTTCGGTGCCCCTCGCACGTTCTCATTTCCGGGCAGTCCAGCCCCGCGGCAGTGCGGACCTCCCGACGCGACCGCGTCCTCGCTTACGATGGCCGTTGCGGTGGGGCCCACCCTCCGTGCCCGTGCACGAAAACAGTGCCAGGCCCGACCGGCAAGGAGACAAACCTCGGTGTCCGTCTTCAACAAGCTCATGCGTGCAGGCGAAGGCAAGATCCTCAAAAAACTGCACCGCATCGCGGACCAGGTCAACTCCATCGAAGAGGACTTCGTCAACCTCTCCGACGCCGACTTGCGTGCGCTCACGGACGAGTACAAGCAGCGCTTCCAGGACGGCGAGACCCTGGACGACCTGCTGCCCGAGGCCTTCGCGACGGTCCGCGAGGCCGCGAAGCGCGTCCTCGGCCAGCGTCACTACGACGTCCAGATGATGGGCGGCGCCGCCCTGCACCTCGGCTACGTCGCCGAGATGAAGACCGGTGAGGGCAAGACCCTCGTCGGCACGCTCCCGGCGTACCTGAACGCGCTGTCCGGCAAGGGCGTCCACCTGATCACGGTGAACGACTACCTCGCCGAGCGCGACTCCGAGATGATGGGCCGGGTGCACAAGTTCCTCGGCCTGGAGGTCGGGTGCATCCTGGCGAACATGTCTCCGGCGCAGCGCCGTGAGCAGTACGCCGCCGACATCACGTACGGCACGAACAACGAGTTCGGCTTCGACTACCTCCGCGACAACATGGCGTGGTCGCAGGACGAGCTCGTCCAGCGCGGCCACAACTTCGCCGTGGTCGACGAGGTCGACTCGATCCTCGTCGACGAGGCCCGTACCCCGCTGATCATCTCGGGTCCGGCCGACCAGGCCACCAAGTGGTACGCGGACTTCGCGAAGCTGGTCACGCGCCTGACCAAGGGCGAGCCCGGCCAGCCCCTCAAGGGCATCGAGGAGACCGGCGACTACGAGGTCGACGAGAAGAAGCGCACCGTCGGCATCCACGAGACCGGTGTCGCGAAGGTCGAGGACTGGCTCGGCATCGAGAACCTCTACGAGTCGGTGAACACCCCGCTCGTCGGTTACCTCAACAACGCGATCAAGGCCAAGGAGCTCTTCAAGAACGACAAGGACTACGTCGTCATCGACGGCGAAGTCATGATCGTCGACGAGCACACCGGCCGCATCCTCGCGGGCCGCCGCTACAACGAGGGCATGCACCAGGCGATCGAGGCGAAGGAAGGGGTGGACATCAAGGACGAGAACCAGACCCTCGCCACGATCACCCTGCAGAACTTCTTCCGCCTGTACTCGAAGCTGTCGGGCATGACCGGTACGGCCATGACCGAGGCCGCCGAGTTCCACCAGATCTACAAGCTCGGTGTCGTCCCGATCCCGACCAACCGCGACATGGTCCGCAAGGACCAGGCGGACCTGATCTACCGCACCGAGGTCGCGAAGTTCGCCGCCGTCGTCGACGACATCGCGGAGAAGCACGAGAAGGGCCAGCCGATCCTCGTCGGTACGACGTCGGTCGAGAAGTCCGAGTACCTCTCGCAGCAGCTCTCCAAGCGCGGCATCCCGCACGAGGTGCTGAACGCCAAGCAGCACGACCGTGAGGCCACGATCGTCGCCCAGGCCGGCCGCCGCGGCGCCGTCACGGTCGCCACGAACATGGCCGGCCGCGGTACCGACATCAAGCTCGGCGGCAACCCCGACGACCTCGCCGAGGCAGAACTGCGCCAGCGCGGCCTGGACCCGGAGGAGCACATCGAGGAGTGGGCGCACGCCCTTCCCGAGGCGCTCACGCGGGCCGAGGCGGCCGTGAAGGCGGAGTTCGAGGAGGTCAAGGAGCTCGGCGGGCTGTACGTGCTGGGCACCGAGCGCCACGAGTCGCGCCGCATCGACAACCAGCTGCGCGGCCGTTCCGGCCGACAGGGCGACCCGGGCGAGTCCCGCTTCTACCTGTCGCTCGGCGACGACCTGATGCGGCTGTTCAAGGCGCAGATGGTCGAGCGCGTCATGTCGATGGCGAACGTGCCGGACGACGTGCCGATCGAGAACAAGATGGTCACGCGGGCCATCGCTTCGGCCCAGTCGCAGGTCGAGACCCAGAACTTCGAGACGCGCAAGAACGTCCTGAAGTACGACGAGGTCCTGAACAACCAGCGCACGGTCATCTACGCGGAGCGCCGGCGGGTCCTGGAGGGCGAAGACCTCCAGGAGCAGATCCGGCACATGATGGACGACACGATCGACGCGTACATCACGGCCGAGACGGTCGAGGGGTTCGCGGAGGAGTGGGACCTGGACCGGCTGTGGAACGCCTTCCGGCAGCTCTACCCGATCAAGGTCACGGTGGAGGAGCTGGAGGATGCCGCGGGTGACCGCGCGGGCATCACCGCCGAGTTCATCGCGGAGTCCGTCAAGGACGACATCCACGAGCAGTACGAGGCCCGCGAGGCGACGCTCGGCTCCGACATCATGCGCGAGCTGGAGCGGCGCGTGGTGCTGTCGGTGCTGGACCGCAAGTGGCGCGAGCACCTGTACGAGATGGACTACCTGCAGGAGGGCATCGGCCTGCGGGCGATGGCCCAGAAGGACCCGCTGGTCGAGTACCAGCGCGAGGGCTTCGACATGTTCAACGCCATGCAGGAGGGCATCAAGGAGGAGTCCGTCGGCTACCTGTTCAACCTGGAGGTCCAGGTCGAGCAGCAGGTCGAGGAGGTCCTGGTCTCCGACTCCGGTCCGTCGCTGACCAAGCCGGAGATCCGGGCGAAGGGTCTGGACGCCCCGCAGCGGCCGGACCGGCTGCACTTCTCCGCTCCCACGGTGGACGGCGAGGGCGGCGTCGTCGAGGGCGACTTCGACGCGGATGCCGGTGACGACTCCGACGGCATGACGCGTGCGGAGCGCCGCAAGGCCGCCAAGGCCACGGGCGGCCGTCGCCGCAAGAAGTAACCCGCACCGTTCGCGGGACCACCGCCGGGGCCGGACACCACGCACAGCGTGGGGTCCGGCCCCGGCGGCGTTCGCGGGCGGGGCCGCGCGGCCGGGGTCACGGGCGGGGGCCGTGCAGTTCCACGGCGGCGCAGCGCCAGCGCAGGTCGGGGCCCTGTTCCAGGCGGAAGGCCAGCGCGGTGAGGCGGTCGCCCGTCGCGATGCGGGCGAAGGCCTCGATGACCCCCGGGCCGGGGATGAAGCGGCCGCATCCGTGGAGGACGGGGCTGAGCCGGCGGGCGTCGTACGGGCGCCCGTACGGGCGCTCCTGCGGGGGGTCGGCGGGGGCGAGGGTGATCAGCTGGTCGTAGGCCGGGCCGATGGTGTGCCCGATCAGGGAGTGCACGGGGCGGCGTCCGCTGAGGACGGCGAGCAGCCGTTCGGCGAACCAGTGGTGCGGGCCGCTGCCGCGGTGGACGGCGG
>NZ_JBHXKA010000246.1:0-5520 GCF_042722885.1 Streptomyces sp. NPDC058401 | reverse complement strand
GTGGAGATGTCGCAATCCACACCGAACCCGGAGGCCCTCACCCATTTCAAGAACCCAGCACGCGTGTCACCAACGTCTCGGGACAACACACCTAGAGCGGGTCCCGGGCGCACCGCTGGGGAGGTCTTGTGGAGGTCTTCCTTCCGTGATCACCGGCGGGTGGGCGTGGGATAGCGTCGCCGCGCCGTACGGAGAGGAGCGGGCCTTGCACGAGATCACCGTCCCCCCGGTCGTCACGGGCTCACCCGTCGGCGGCCTGGCCGATGCCGTCTTCCTGCACGCCCGCGAGGACCCCGGCCGGGTGGTGCTCGGCCGCAAGTCGGACGGGGTCTGGGGGGACGTGACCTCGGGCGAGCTGGCCTCCGAGGTGCTCGGGCTCGCCAAGGGGCTGCTGGCGCAGGGCATCCGCTTCGGGGACCGGGTCGCGATCATGTCCCGTACCCGGTACGAGTGGACGCTCTTCGACTTCGCGCTGTGGGCGATCGGCGCCCAGCCGGTCCCCGTCTATCCCTCGTCCTCCGCCGAGCAGGTGCACTGGATCCTGTACGACTCCGGGTGCACGGCCTGTGTGGTGGAGGACGAGGACCAGGCCATGACCGTCGGCTCGGTGATCGAGCGGCTGCCGCGGCTGCGCCGGCTGTGGCAGCTGGACGCGGGGGCCGTGGACGAGCTCGTCCGGGACGGGCTCCCGGTCGCCGAGGACGTCGTGCACCGCCACCGGAGCGCCGTGACCCCCGATGCGACGGCCACCGTCATCTACACCTCGGGGACCACCGGCCGCCCCAAGGGCTGCGTGCTGACCCACGGCAACTTCATGTTCGAGGCGGACACGATGGTGACCCGCTGGGAGTCCGTCTTCCAGGCCCGGCCCGGTGACCAGCCGTCCACCCTGCTGTTCCTGCCGCTCGCCCACGTCTTCGGGCGGATGGTGGAGGTGGCGGCGGTCCGCGCCCGGGTGAAGCTCGGGCACCAGCCGGTGCTGGCCGCGGCCGAACTGCTGCCGGACCTGGCCGCGTTCCGGCCGACGTTCGTGCTCGGGGTGCCGTACGTCTTCGAGAAGGTCTTCGCCGCCGCCCGCCGCAAGGCCGAGACCGAGGGCCGGACGGGGCCCTTCGACCGGGCCGTGGACACGGCCGTACGGTACGCGGAGGCGCGCGAGCAGAAGGCGTTCGGCGCCGGGCCCGGGCCTTCGGCGAAGCTGCGCATGGAGCACCAGCTGTTCGAGAAGCTGGTGTACGGGAAGGTGCGCGAGGCGCTGGGCGGCAGGGTGCGGTACGCCATGTCGGGCGGCTCCGCGATGTCCCGCCGGCTGGGGCTCTTCTTCGACGGCGCCGGGGTCACGGTCTTCGAGGGCTACGGGCTGACGGAGTCCTGCGCGGCGGCCACGGCGAACCCGCCGGGGGCCATCAAGTACGGGACGGTCGGGCGGCCGATCCCCGGCGGCACGGTGCACATCGCCGGCGACGGGGAGATCTGGCTGCACGGGGCCCACGTCTTCTCGGGGTACCTCAACGACCCGCACGCCACGGACGCCGTCCTGCGGGACGGCTGGCTGGCGACGGGGGACCTGGGGCGGCTCGACGCGGACGGGTACCTCACGATCACGGGGCGCAAGAAGGAGATCCTGGTGACCTCCAACGGCAAGAGCGTCGCGCCGACCGCCTTGGAGGAGCGGGTCCGCTCGCATCCGCTGGTCTCCCAGTGCGTCCTGGTGGGCAACGACCGGCCGTACATCGCGGCCCTGCTCACCCTGGACATGGAGGGGGTCGCGCACTGGCTGGCGATGCGCGGCCGCCCCCGGCTCCCGGCGGCGGAGCTGGCGCTCGACCCCGATCTGACGGCGGAGGTGCGCCGGTCGGTGGTGGCGGCCAACACCCTGGTCTCGCAGGCCGAGTCGATCCGCACGTTCCGCATCCTGGGCGAGCAGTTCTCGGAGGAGCGGGGGCTGCTGACCCCCTCGCTGAAGCTGAAGCGGCGGGCCATAGAGAAGGCCTACGCGAAGGAGGTGGCCGCCCTCTACCGGTCCTGACGGGCACCGCCGGCCCGGCGCTGCGCGATCACGCCAACGGTCCGAACCGTTACCTGACGGGTCGTCACTTTACTTGTCATTGATATTGACGATGCGTCAGGTCACGCACAGAATGCGGGGATTCCGACCGGAGGGGATCCACACATGTTGCGACCGATCCGCACCCTGGCCGCCGCGGCAGCGGCGCTCGCGCTCGTCTCCGCCTGCAACTCCGCCTCCAACAGCGCCTCCCCCGACAAGCCGGGAGCCGCCGGCAACTCCCGTGGGGTGAGCGCCGACTCGATCAAGGTCGGCGGCATCGTGTCGATGACCAGTGCCAGCGGCTACAGCAAGAAGGACACCGACCTCGGGGCGAAGGCCCGCTACGCGAGAGCCAACGCCGAGGGCGGGATCAACGGCCGGAAGATCGACTACATCGGCGCCGAGGACGACGGGCAGGACCCCGCCAAGAACCTGGCGGCGGCCCGCAAACTCGTCCAGCAGGACAAGGTGTTCGCGGTCTCCCCCATGAGCTCGGTCACCTTCACCGGCGCCGACTTCCTGGAGCAGGAGAAGGTGCCCACCTTCGGCTGGGGCACGCTCCCCTCCTTCTGCGGCCCCAAGTACATCTACGGGTTCAACGGCTGCCTCGTCCCCACCCCCGGCGGCACCATCAACCAGACCTGGCCCGAGGGCATCGGCCAGGTCCTCGGCGGCGCCGCGGGCAAGTCGGTCGCGATCATCGCCAACGACAGCGACGCCGGGAAGTTCGGCGTGCGCACCTTCCAACAGGGCTTCACCAGCGCCGGGTTCAAGGTCTCCTACGCCAAGGCCTCGGTGCCGGGCACCGCCGTGCCGAGCGACTGGTCGGCGTACGTCAAGGAGATCCTGGAGAGCAACGGCGGCAAGGCCCCGGACGCCGTCGTCTCCGTCATGCAGACCCCCAACAACATCGGGCTGTTCACCTCGCTCAAGCGCAGCGGGTACAAGGGGCTGCTCTCCGACCCGACCGACTACGACCCGGGCCTGCTCGCCAAGGACGCCACCAAGCAGGCCCTCGACGGGGTGCACGTCCTGCTGCAGTTCGAGCCCTTCGAGTCCACGAACCCGAAGATGGCCCAGTTCAAGGCCGACATCAAGGCCGCCAACGGCGGGCAGGACATTCCCCTCAACATGCACATGATGACGGGCTACATGTCGGCCGACCTGTTCGTGTCCGTCGCGCAGAAGGCCGGCAAGGACCTCACCGTCGAGTCCTTCCAGGCCGCCGCGCAGGGCTTCTCCGACACCGGCACCCTCGTCGGCGACCGCGCCGAGCCCAAGGGCCAGAAGGACAGCTTCGGCTGCGGGGCGCTCGTCCAGCTGAAGAACGGCGCGTACGAGGTCTCCGTACCGTTCAAGTGCTACGAGCCCATCCCCTTCAAGTAGGGGCACGGGAAACGCCATGGGAGATCTGCTCGCCTTCGTACTGAGCGGTCTGGTGTCCGGCGCCCTGTACGCACTGCTCGCCACCGGGCTGGTGCTGTCGTACTCGGCGTCCGGGCTGTTCAACTTCGCCCACGGGGCCACCGCCTACCTGTGCGCGCTCACCTTCTACGAACTGCACTCCGGGCTCGGCTGGCCGGCCGTCCCGGCGGCGCTGCTGGTGGTCCTCGTCCTGGCGCCCGGGCTCGGGTGGGCCCTGGACCGGCTGATGTTCCGGCGGCTCGCGCAGGTCGGCGAGACGGCGCAGATCGTGGCCACCATCGGCCTGCTGGTGGCCCTGCCCGCGGCCGGGCTGTGGACGGTGGAACTCCTGACCGACGCCGGAGCGCCGCTCAAGCCCGCGGAGAACCAGTTCGGGCTGCCGGGGGTGGGGCCGAGCCCCGCCACGTCCTGGCAGCTCACCGCGGACGTGGGCATCGACTCCGACCAGCTGATCACCTGGGTGGCCACGGCCCTCGTCGCGGTCGCCCTGTGGGTGCTGATGCGGCACACCCGGCTGGGGCTGCGGCTGCGGGCCGCCGTCGACAACCGCTCGCTCACCGAGCTGCGCGGGATCGACGCCGACCGGCTGTCCTCGGTGGCCTGGATGATCGCCTCGGGGCTGGCCGGGCTGGCCGGGGTCCTGGCGACCCCGCTGCTGGGGCTGTCCGCGCACGATTTCACGCTGTTCCTGTTCGTATCGGCCACGGCCGCCGTCATCGGACGCTTCGCCTCCGTCCCGCTCGCCTTCGCGGGCGGGCTCGGGCTCGGCGTCCTGCAGAACCTGGTCGTCGGCTACGCGTCCTTCGCCGACTCCGTCACCGGCTTCAGGACGGCCGTGCCCTTCCTGATCCTGTTCGGCGGACTCCTGGTGCTCACCCGGCGGGCCCGGGCCGCCGGGACCGCCGCCGTGGACGTGGCCTCGCCCGACCATCTGGCCGGGGCCCCGTGGGCGCGGCGCTGGGGGGTGTGGGCCGCGGGCGCGGTCCTGCTGGCGACGGCCTTCTACACCGTGACCACCCCCTTCTGGAGCGGGCTCCTCGCCCAGGGGCTCGCGCTGGCCCTGGTGTTCATGTCCTTCACCGTGGTCACCGGGCTCGGAGCGATGGTGTCCCTGGCCCAGGGCACCTTCGTGACCGGGGCCGCGCTCGTCGCGGGACTGCTGATGAGCCGCGGGTGGCCGTTCATCGCCGCGCTGGCGGTCGGTACGTGCGTGGCCGCCGTCCTCGGAGCACTGGTCGCGCTGCCCGCGCTGCGGCTCGGCGGACGCTCCCTGGCCCTGGCGACCCTGGCCCTGGCCTTCCTGGCGGACCAGGTGCTCTTCCAGATGCGGTGGCTGCGCAACGGGGACTCCGGGTGGTCCGTCCCGCGTCCCGTCATCGGGCCCGTGGATCTGTCCGACGACCGGGCGCTGGGGGTGGCCCTGGTCGTCCTGGTCGCGGCGGTCGCCGCCGGGCTGAGCGCGCTGCGGGGCTCCCCCTCGGGCCGGGCGATGCTCGCCGTACGGTCCGCTCCCGCGGCCGCGATGGCCTCCGGGGTGTCGGTACTGCGCACGAAGCTGCTGCTGTTCACGCTGTCGGCGGGGCTGGCCGGGTTCGGGGGCGTGATGTACGCCTCGTACAACACCCGCATCACCGCTACGGACTTCACCGCGATGACCGGGCTGGTGTGGCTGGCGGTGGTCGTCGCGGCGGGCGTGCGCAGGCCGCAGTACGCGGTGGTGGCGGGGCTGGTCTTCGCCGTCGCCCCGCGGGTGATGGCGGACTACGTGACGGAGTCGGCGCATCTGCCCGTGATCCTGTTCGGCCTGGCGGGGTTGGCCTTGGCCAACGATCCCGATGGGTATTGTGCGGCGGTGCCGGTGCGGTGGGCGCGGCGGCGGGCCGTCGCCTTGGCCTCCGGCGGAGCCGGCGTCTCGGCCGCAGCCGGTGCCGTTCCCGTGGCTCGGGCCGGTGGGGGTGCCGGGGTGGGCCCTGCGGGGCTTTCCCCCACCCCGCCCCTTCCCGAAACCGGGGCTTCGCCCCGGACCCCTTCGGGGGCTCCGCCCC
>NZ_JBHXKA010000245.1:0-5570 GCF_042722885.1 Streptomyces sp. NPDC058401 | reverse complement strand
GCTGCTTTTCACATTCCTGGCGCGCTGACCCCGCCGCACCACGTACGTACGTACGCCCGTCCCCCCGACGCCGCCCCCCCCGGAATCGACCGGGGCGGGCGGCTTCTTCGTACGCTCTACGGGCCTCAGGCCTTGCGGTGGGCCTCCCAGCCCTCCCAGGCCGAGGTGATCATCTCGCGGACGTCGTGGCGGGCCTTCCAGCCCAGCTCCGCGCCGATCCGCTCGGCGGAGGCGACGACCTTCGCCGGGTCGCCGGCGCGGCGCGGGGAGACCGCGGGCGCGTAGGCGGGATCGGTGTGCCCGGTGACCTCGTTGACCAGCTCGACCATCTCGCGGACGGAAACGCCCTCGCCGCGGCCGATGTTGACGGTGAGGTCCTTGTACTCGCCCTGCGCACCCCATTCGACGAGCTTGCGGGCGGCCACCACGTGGGCCTCCGCGAGGTCGGCGACGTGGATGTAGTCACGGATGCAGGTGCCGTCCGCGGTCGCGTAGTCGTCGCCGAAGATCCGGGCGCCCTCGCCCTTGTCGAACCGCTCGAAGATCATCGGGACCAGGTTGAAGACCCCGGTGTCGGCGAGCTCGGGGGTCGCGGCGCCCGCCACGTTGAAGTAGCGCAGGCACGCGGTGGAGATGCCGTGGGCCTTGCCCGCGGCGCGGACGATCCACTCGCCCGCCAGCTTCGTCTCGCCGTAGGGGCTGAGCGGCAGGCACGGGGTGCTCTCGGTGACGAGGTCCACGTCCGGCATCCCGTACACGGAGGCGGAGGAGGAGAAGAGGAAGTTGCGCACACCCGCTGCGGCCACCGCCTGGAGCAGGACGGTGAGGCCGCCCACGTTCTCCTCGTAGTAGTGCAGCGGCTTCTCGACGGACTCGCCGACCTGCTTCTTGCCCGCGAGGTGGACCACGCCGGTGATCCGGTGCTCGGCGAAGGTCTGGTCGAGGAACGCGCGGTCCAGCACCGAACCGATCACCAGCGGCACGCCTTCCGGGACGCGGGCGGCGTTGCCGGTCGAGAGGTCGTCCAGCACCACCACCTCCTCACCCGCAAGCAGCATCGCGCGGACGACGTGCGCCCCGATGTAACCGGCACCACCAGTGATCAGAAACGTCATGCGTGTCTCCCCAAATATCTTTCGTACGTCTCGTCCGGCGCCGGACCGTCAGCCTGGTTCCGACCTAGCCGCGCACTATGCGCGCCCGGTGGAACCGGTGACGGGCCAGGCTCATGACACCTGCGGCACCGGGCGCGAGCCGCAGCGCCAGGGATCCCCCGGTCGTGCGGTACGGCTGCGCCAACAGCACACCGTACCGGCTGCTGGGCAGCACCCGCCGGTGGAGCAGGCGGCGCAGGGGGCGGGGGGAGGTCAGTACGGCGCTCCCGTCGGCGCACTCCACGTTCAGCTTCACGTCCCACGCCTGCAGTCCCCGCCGGCCCTCGCCCCGCCCGAGGCTGGCCAGCGTGGTGAGCCGGAAGGGCAGCTCCGCGGTCCACCCGTGGCCGTCGCCGTCGGGGGTGAGCTCCACCGGTTCGGCGACCAGCGGCTCCCCCAGGTCGCCCCGGGGCTGGAAGCGCAGCTGGACGGTGCGCGGGCCGGCCGCGGCGAGCCGCCCGTACAGGTCGTGCACCTTGATCCGCAGTCCCGCGCAGCCGCTCGGTTCGGCGTCGATGGTGACGGGCAGCTCCGCCGTCTCCAGCTCGTCCATCCGGTCCAGCTCCACCGGCAGCGTGTCGCTCCAGACCGGCGCCCCGGAGGGGCCGGTCGCGTACGGGGGCGTCAGGCGGGGCGGGTCGGCGGCGAAGCGGGTCAGCCGCAGCAGGTCGGCGGGGGCGGGCGGCGCCTCGGTGGCGCGCAGCACCCGTACGATCCAGCGGGCGTGCGCCCCGGCGGCTTCGATGTCCTCCTTGGCGAACCCGGCGACGTAGTCGCGGGTCAGCGTCCACCAGGCGGCCTGGTAGTCGGGGTCCTCGCCGAGCTCGCGCAGGTACATGCGCAGGTCGTACTCCAGGAACTTGACCTGGCAGGCCCGGCCCAGCTCGGGGGACGAGGCCTTCATGAGCCGGGAGGCCACGCGGTGGGCCTCCACGCGCGCACTCCAGTTGCCCACGTCCTTGCGGTCCAGGGAGATGGAGACCTGGGCGGCGTTGCGGCGCACGTGCCACACGTAGACGAGGTCGCCGATCACCGCGATGCGGGGGCGGGCGGCCAGTACGCGGGCGGTGAAGACGAAGTCCTCGTAGATGAAGCGGCCGTCCGGGAAGCGGACCCCGTACATGTCCAGGAAGGCCCGCTCGTACAGCTTGTTGACGCAGAGCGTGTCGCGGACCAGCTCCGGCCGGTCCGCCGGGAGCTCGATGACCTCGCCCGGCGTGTACAGGCCGGGTACCCAGGGCACGTCGCGGCTCTCGGGCAGTTCACGGCGGACGCACGAGCCGACGGTGACCGGGGCCCGGTGCTCCCCGGCCGCGCGCACCAGGGCGTCGACCGCCCCGCGGGGCAGGACGTCGTCACTGTCCAGGAACATCACGTACGGGGCGGTCGCGGCCGCGATCCCGTCGTTGCGGGGGGTGCCGCAGCCCCCGCTGTTCTCCGTGCGGTGCACGACCTTCACGCGGGGGTGGCGGGCCGCCAGCTCGTCCAGCACCTCGGCGGTGCCGTCGCTGGACGCGTCGTTGACCGCGATGACCTCGGCGACGACCGAGCCCTGGGCGAGGGCCGAGGAGACGGCCTGACCGACGAGCTCTGCATCGTTGTACGCGATCACGACGACGGCAACTGTGGGGGTATGGGTGCTCGTCACCCGTGGATCCTAGGCCACAGGAGTAAACGTGACCTTAAGACGGGTCACCCTAACGGGGGATAAACGGAATCCTGTGACGAGGCTGTGACGACGGCCGGGGACCCGGCCGTCGCCTTCAGTGACCGGCCCGTCAGAAGGGACGGAACTCGTCGTACTCCTTCTGCGCGGAATCCCGCTCGGCTTCCTTCTCCTTGCGGCGCGTGGTCGCCGGACGCGGCGCCTCCAGACGGTGGTCCTCACCGCGGCGGCCCAGCATCTCGGCGCCGGCCATCATCATCGGCTCCCAGTCGAACACGACCGCGTTGTCGTCGGAACCGATGGCGACGCCGTCACCCGCGCGGGCACCGGCCTTCTTCAGCGCCGCCTCGACGCCGAGGCGGTTGAGGCGGTCGGCGAGGTAGCCGACGGCCTCGTCGATGTTGAAGTCGGTCTGGCGGACCCAGCGCTCCGGCTTCTCGCCGCGCACGCGGTACACGTCCTCGGCCTCGTCGTAGGTGATGGTGAAGCCCGAGTCGTCCACGGCCTTCGGCCGGATGACGATGCGGGTCGCCTCCTGCTTCGGCGTACGGGCGCGGAACTTCGCGATGACCTCGGCGAGGAAGTAGGACAGCTCCTTCAGGCCCGTACGGGAGACCGCGGAGACCTCGAAGACCTTGTAGCCGCGGGCCTCCAGGTCCGGGCGGACGATGTCGGCGAGGTCCTGGCCGTCGGGGATGTCGACCTTGTTGAGGACGACGAGGCGCGGACGCTTCTCCAGGCCGCCGCCGTAGAGCTTCAGCTCCTCCTCGATGGCGTCGAGGTCGGCGAGCGGGTCGCGGTCGGACTCCAGGGTGGCGGTGTCCAGCACGTGCACGAGGATCGAACAGCGCTCGACGTGGCGCAGGAACTCCAGGCCGAGGCCCTTGCCCTGGCTCGCGCCCGGGATGAGGCCGGGGACGTCGGCGATCGTGTAGACCGTCGAGCCCGCGGTGACGACGCCCAGGTTCGGGACGAGGGTGGTGAAGGGGTAGTCGGCGATCTTCGGCTTGGCCGCGGAGAGCACCGAGATCAGCGAGGACTTGCCGGCGCTCGGGAAGCCGACCAGCGCCACGTCGGCGACGGTCTTGAGCTCCAGGACGACGTCGCCGCCGGTGCCGGGGACGCCGAGGAGGGCGAAGCCGGGCGCCTTGCGGCGGGCGGAGGAGAGCGCCGCGTTGCCGAGGCCGCCGCGGCCGCCCTCTGCGGCCACGTAGGTGGTGCCCTGGCCGACGAGGTCGGCGAGGACGTTGCCCTCCTTGTCGAGGACGACGGTGCCGTCCGGCACGGGCAGGATGATGTCCTGGCCGTCCTTGCCGGAGCGGTTGTCGCCCGCGCCGGGCTGGCCGTTGGTGGCCTTGCGGTGGGGGCTGTGGTGGTACTCCAGCAGGGTGGTGATCGACTGCTCCACCACCAGGATGACGTCGCCGCCACGGCCGCCGTTGCCGCCATCGGGGCCGCCGAGCGGCTTGAACTTCTCCCGGTGAACGGAGGCGCAGCCGTGGCCCCCGTTACCCGCGGCGACGTGCAGCTCGACGCGGTCCACGAAGGTGGTCATGGTTGTTCCTCCAGATACAGCGGGAATATCCCGGAAAGTCCCGGGGGGTAGGCCTTGCTACCCATTAAACGTGTCTGTGTGACAACGCGCCGAGGGCGGACCTCTCTTCCCGGCTCGCGCCGGAAAGAGTTGAGATCCGCCCTCGGGGTGTTACGAACGCTTCAGATCAGCAGGAGCTGAATCAGGCGGCCGGAACGATGTTGACGACCTTGCGGCCACGGTGCGTGCCGAACTCGACCGAACCGGCCTGCAGCGCGAACAGCGTGTCGTCGCCACCACGACCGACACCCGAACCCGGGTGGAAGTGGGTGCCGCGCTGGCGGACGAGGATCTCACCAGCGGAAACGACCTGACCGCCGAAGCGCTTCACGCCGAGCCGCTGAGCGTTGGAATCGCGCCCGTTCCGGGTGGACGATGCGCCCTTCTTGTGTGCCATGTCTCAGTCCCTCTTACTTCGCAGCCGCGGGGATACCGGTGACCTTGATCGCCGTGTACTGCTGGCGGTGACCCTGGCGACGGCGGTAGCCGGTCTTGTTCTTGTACCGAAGGATGTCGATCTTGACACCCTTGTGGTGGTCCACGATCTCAGCCGTGACCTTGACGCCGGCCAGGACCCACGGGTCGCTGGTCACGGCTTCGCCGTCGACAACGAGCAGGGTCGAGAGCTCGACCGTGTCGCCAACCTTGGCGGTGGGAATCTTGTCAACTTCAACGATGTCGCCGACAGCAACCTTGTGCTGGCGACCACCGCTGCGCACGATGGCGTACACGCGGATCTCTCTCTCACTCGAGTTCGGGAACCCCTGAAGCCAGCCGGCCCCGCGTGAACCGCAGGCCGGCCTCCCCCGATCCAGCCGCGAGGCGGTCCGGGAGGTGAGGTGCTCAGTGGATTGGCGTGTGCATAGACACGCCAGCGACTTAGGTTACGGGGCCCGGTCGGAGGGGTCAAACCGGGGTCTCGGAGCGGTCTCGGAGGGGTCACGCAGGCGCCCCGGCGGCACCCCGGCGGGGCCTCGGAGACGGCGCGGCCGGCCGGCCGGGCCGGCCCGGAGGGCCCCTACGACGCCGCTGACAGCCCGCACGGGCCCTCCGGGACGGCCAGAACGCCGGGCTCCGGCCCGCGCCCCCGCAGGGCCGCAGACGCCGTGCCGGGCGGCGCCGAAACCCAAAGGCCCCCGCCCGGCACCAGGGGTGC
>NZ_JBHXKA010000244.1:0-5689 GCF_042722885.1 Streptomyces sp. NPDC058401 | reverse complement strand
CGGCCGGTCCGGGATGTCGGTCCGGCCGCGCCGGTGGTGGCTCAGGCCGGGATGTCGGTCCGGCCGCGCCGGTGGTGCCTCAGGCCGGGATGTCGCCGAAGCCCGCTTCGATCAGGGCGAACAGCTCCCGCATGGCCTGCTCCTGGTCCTCCTGGCCGCGGATCAGGCTCGCGGTGTCCATCACGAACCGGGCCAGTGCCGCGGACCTGAGGTCTCCCTCGGGGGCTCCGGCCTCGGCCGCGATGGCCGCGGCGAGCGCGAACTCGTGGCGCCGCCACATCCGGTCCCAGTACTCCACCAGTTCCGGCGTCTCCCGGACCAGGTTGATGTGCGCGATCACCGCCGGATCGTCGCTCCGGCGGGTCGCCCGGGTCGCCACGAAGTGGTCGCGCAGGGAGTGCAGGACCGACCGGCCCGGCGCCCGGTCCCGTACCGCCGAGACGAGCGCGGCCTCGATGTCCTCGTCCTCGTCGAAGACCAGGGCTTCCTTGCTCGGGAAGTGCTTGAACAGCGTGGTCACCGAGACGTCGGCCTCCTCGGCCACGTCACGGACGCCGACCTTGTCGTACCCGCGCTCCAGGAACAGGCGCAGCGCGGCATCGGCCAGGGCCTTGCGGGTCTGGGCCTTCTTGCGCTCACGGCGCCCCACGATCTCGGTCATGACACCACTGTACCGCTGGCGCGTATTCGATGCACAAGTTGACTGGATCCACTTGTTGACCGGCTTCACGTGGTGCGGACCCGTGGGTCAGCGCAGGGCCGTGGCCTTGTCCTGCCGGTACGTGGCAACCAGCGCGAGGCACATCCCCGCGATGGCGATCCGGCCCGAGGCCTGGAGCAGCGGTCCGCGCAGCAGGATGAAGGAGTACCCCGCGACCAGCGGGACCACCGTGGAGATCAGGCTGCCGGGCGGCGAGCTGCGCCGGGCGCGCTTCGCGTAGCGCCGGTCGACGCGGGCGGCGGCGTACCCCATCCCCAGGAGCCCCGCCCCCATCCCCAGCGGCCCGAAGTCGAGCCACAGCTCGGCCCAGATCGGCGAGGACAGGTTGGTGTTGACCGTGCCCATCCACTGGCCGACCATCACGCCGGTGTCGCGCGGCTTGCCCGACCACACCGAGCGCGGCACCGCGAAGAAGACCGATCCCGCGAGCTGGCGCCCGTAGGAATGGCCGGGACCGGAATCGGAGAAGGTGATGGTGTTCGCGAACATGCCGATCTGGTCGTAGTCCTTGAGCGCCATCGGCTCCAGGAACGAGGTCGTCTCGACCGGCTTGTAGTTCTTCTCGTCGTAGCGGAAGCGGTCCGCGAACGGGAAGACGAGGAGGGCGATCACCACGGCCATGGACAGCGCCACCCGGTACATCGCGGCGCTCACCGGGAAGACGGTGAAGAGCAGCGAGAACATGACCGTGAGGAACCAGTAGCGCGGGTTCGAGATCGGGTTGTTGACGATCAGGTTGAGGACCGCGAGCGCCGACCAGGTGACGATGATCGACATCTTGCGGCGGGCGAACTTCGAGGTGATCAGCCAGCGCGTGTACAGCAGCAGGGCCAGCAGCGCGGGGACCGTGCCGAATCCGCGCAGCAGCGCCTGCCCGGCCTGGCCGTCCTGGGAGACGCCCGCTTCCTCGATGCCCGCGATGATCTCCTGCCGGCTGGAGAAGAACACCGCCGGGCCGCCCAGCTTCACGATCAGGGCCGCACTGCCCAGGAAGGCCACACCGGTCAGCACGTAGAGGCGCCTGCGGTGCGCCATGACCGGGCGCGGCTCCTTCAGCGAACCGCCCGCACGGCCGGCCGGCCGGTGGCGGGCCAGCAGCACGCCCACGTCGAAGACGGCGCAGCCGAGCAGCACCAGGCCGATGGCGGCGGTGAGATCGGAACGCGGGCCGACGACGGGGGTCGGGACCTGGCCGAGGACGGCCTGCGCGAGGGGGGCCACGCCCATGGCCATGTAGACGAACAGCCAGAAGGAGCCCTGGAGCAGCTTGCGGCGGCTGGTCAGCACCATCGCCGAGAGCCGGGCGCCCGCGTACATGGTGAGCAGGAGCTGCAGCCAGAACGCGGCGTCGTGCTGGCCCGCGCCGGGCTGGACGGCGACGAACAGCGGCAGGAAGACGGTGAACCCGAGCGCCAGCGGAACGGAAAGCGCCCGCGAGAGCAGCGTCCGCGGGGTGGTGACCCTGCCCCAGCTCTTCTCTTCACCCGGCCGCGGCGGCGCCGCCCTGGCGACGGCCCCGCGTATGTCGGTCGCCACGCTTGCCCCCACCCCCTGTGCCTGATCCGGGCGCAGTCTAGTCTGAGCGCTCGGCGCCCGGGGAGGCGCCTTCGAAGGCGCCGTCGTGGGCCGCAGTACGAGGGGGTGCCCGTGCGTGATCTTCCTTCCTTCACGCTGGCCGGATACGACAAGGGCCGCGGGCGGCTGACGCAGGCGCTCTGGTTCGCCGTGATGAACACGCTCTTCATGAGCTGGCTGTGCCCCGCGCGGCTGCGGGTCGCGCTGCTGCGCGCCTTCGGGGCGCGGATCGGCGAAGGGGTGCTGATCCGCCACCGGGTGCGGGTGCTGTGGCCCTGGAAGCTGACCGTGGGCGACCACGCGTGGATCGGCGAGGGCGCCTGGGTGCTGAACCTGGAGCCCGTGACGATCGGCGCGCACGCCTGCATATCGCAGGAGGCCCTGCTGTGCACCGGCTCGCACGACCACCGGGCCGCCGACTTCCGCTACCGCAACGCACCGATCACCGTCGAGGACGGCGCGTGGGTGGCGGTACGGGCCACCGTGCTGGCCGGGGTGACCATCGGCCGCTGCGCGGTCGCCGGCGCCGGGTCCGTGGTCCACAAGGACCTCCCCGCGCTGACCCTGCAGACCCAGGACGGGCACCGCCGCCCGGTCGAGGAACCGAAGTGAGCGCCCCTGTGAGAGTCCTGCACGCCGTCACCCTGCACTCCCCCACGCACGCCTTCGGCGGTCCGGTACGGGTCGCGCTGAACCTGGCCAAGGGGCTGCGGGCACGCGGCCACGAAGCGAGCCTGCTCGCGCTCGGCGAGGGCTTCCCGGAGCCCTGGCCGACCTCGGTGGAAGGGGTCCCGGCGAAGCTCTTCCCCGCCCGGCGCCTGCTCCCCCTCGGCTTCAGCGGGATGACCTCGCCGGCCCTGCTCGCCTCCGCGGGCCGCCTGGTGCGGGCCGCGGACCTGGTCCACGTGCACCTGGCCCGGGACCTGGTCACCCTGCCCGTCGCCCTGGCGGCGCTGCGGGCCGGCAAACCCCTGGTCCTGCAGACCCACGGCATGGTCGACCCGAGCGGGAAGCTGCTGGCCAAGGTGCTGGACGCGCTGGCGGTACGCCGTCTGCTGCGCGGCGCCGACGCCCTGCTGTACCTCACCCCGCACGAACGCGAGGGCCTCGACGCCGTGGCCGGGGCGCCGCTCCCGAACACCGTCCGCCTGGTCAACGGCACCCCGGCGCAGGAGGAGCGTCCCGCCCTGACCGGACCTCCGCGGATCCTCTACTCGGCCCGCCTGCAGGCCCGCAAACGCCCGGTGGACTTCGTGGACGCCGCCCCGGCCGTCCTGGCGGCGCACCCGGACGCGGAGTTCGTGGTGGCCGGCCCGGACGAGGGCGAACTCGCGGCGGTGCGCGCCCGCATCAGCGGCCTCGGCCTCTCCTCCCGCTTCACGGTGCCGGGCGCCCTGTCCGGCGCGGAGGTCCTGACGGAGCTGCGCCGCGCCCACGTCTACGTGCTCCCCTCGGTGGAGGAGCCGTTCCCGATGTCGGTCCTGGAAGCCCTGTCGGTGGGCGTCCCCTCGGTGGTGACCCACTCCAACGGCCTGGCCCGCGACATCGCCCGCGCGGGCGCCGGCCGCGCGGTCGACCCGGGCCCGGCGGGGGTCGCGGAAGCGATCCTCTCCCTCCTGGACCCCTCCGAGAACACCACGGCCTCGAAGTCCGCCCGCACCCTGGCCGCATCCGCCTTCTCCATGGACGCGGTCCTGGACACCCTCCTGCCGGTGTACGAACGCATCTCCCGCTGAGGAGGCGGGCCTTACGCCCCCGGACTGTGGACGTGGGCCGCGAGGGTCCGGGCCACCGCCCTGACCTCGGCGTCGACTTCGTCCACGGTGCGGTCGCCGTACTCGAGGATGTCGTACGCGTCGTCGAGCTCGGCGAGCCGCCGGGTCAGGGGCGGCTCGTGGCCGTAGCGGCGGTGGATCCGGAGGGTGAACTCCGAGGGCGTGAACGCGCCGGCGAGCATGCGGCGTGCGAGCGCCGAGGCCGCGGCCTCACGGCCGGCCCCGCCTTCGAAGGGGTAGAAGACGAGGCCGAGCTCGTGGAGTGCCGCGGGCAGCAGGTCGTGGACGTCGTAGGACGCCTCGGCGTACGTGCACGCGGCGAGGACCCGGAGGCCGGGGGTGTCGAGGCCGGCGACCAGTGCGTCGCAGGCCACGTCGACGACATCGCTCCCGGTGACTTCGCCGACGCTCCAGAGCACCACGTGGTCCTGCAGGGCGTCGGCTGCTGCGGTCTCGGTCGGCGTCATCGGCCCATCGTGCCTTCGCGGCCCCGTCCGGGTCGAGTCGGTTTCGCCGAAGGTGCAGGTCGGCGGGGTGTTGTGGCCGGGTCAGAGGCCGCGGCGGGTTTCGTCGACCACCGGGAGGGCGCCGACGCGGCGGCGCTTGAGGACGCTCGCGTAGACCGCGAGGCCGAGGGCGCCCGCGATCATCATGATGACCCCGACCAGGTCGAGGTTCACGCTCTGCAGCTGCCAGTCGCTCGCGAAGGTGAGGATGGCCCCCACCACGATCAGTCCTATGCAACCGCTGATGCCCCTCATGGGATCCGCCTCCAGCATCGTGGACGGGGTGCAGCCCCGCCGTGTGGAAGCTCGAATGCCCCCGATACGGGAACGAAAACGCCCCCACCGCCCGGGAGTTCGGGCAGCGGGGGCGTTCGGGGTGCGGGGAGCGGCTACGCCGGGATCCAGGCGTAGCAGCCGTTCGAGATGAACTGGGCCGTGCCGGACGGGATCTTGGCGGTGATCTTGTCGCCCGGGTTCGGCGGGGACGCCGGGCCCGAGGCCAGGGCGGTGCCGTCCTTGGACTTGGCCTCCCAGGTGCACGTCGTGCTCTGGGTCAGGGCGCGGTAGGTGCCCGCCGCCGGGGACTCCTTCGTACCGTCCGGGAAGCCCTTCGCGGAGGCGTCGAGGACCGGCTTCTGCTCCGGGCACAGGAAGGTGATCGCGTCCTTCGCGCCCGGGATCTCCCCGGCCACGAGGGCGCCGACGGCCGCGTCCTTGTCCCGCTTCGCCGTGCGCTCCACCCGCTGGCAGGCCTCCTGGCCGCTCTGCAGGACGGCCGCCGGGTCCGTCTTCTCCGGGACCCGGCCGCTGAGGTACTGCTTCTGCGGTGCGGTGAAGCTGCCCGTCTTGGGGACGAGCTTCGCGTCCGGAAGGACCGCGCCCGTGGGCTTCGCGTCCGGCGCCACCGGCGCCGGGGCGGCGGTGGCGTCGGCCGGGTCGGGTGCCGGCGAGGCGGCCGGCGGCTTGGGCGAGGCGGCCGAGGCTTCGGCCTTGCCGTCGCCGCCCGAACTGCAGGCGGTCAGCGTCAGGGCTGCGGCCAGCAGGACGGCGGCCGCCGCGGAGCGTCGGTACATGAGGTGGCTCCCGTACGTATGAGAGGGGTGTGCGGGGTC
>NZ_JBHXKA010000243.1:0-5749 GCF_042722885.1 Streptomyces sp. NPDC058401 | reverse complement strand
GCGGGGAGCCCCGGCCAGGGGGCTCCCCGCCGTCCGTCTGTGCGTGGCGGCGCGTTCCCGTGCACCCGCATTCCTGTCAGCCGGCTGTGAGTTCGGGTTCTCATCCGGCTCTTATGGACGGCTTATCCGGCCGTCACCGGTGCTGCCTAACTTCGGCCGCATGTTCTTCACCTACCTCCGGCGCGAGCTGCGCCGCCGCAGGAAGGCGGCGCTCGTCGTCGCCTCCGGACTCGCGCTGGGCATCGCCCTCGTCATCGTCGTCACCTCCGTCTCGGCGGGCATGACCCAGGCCCAGGGCAAGGTCCTCCAGTCGCTCTACGGCCTCGGCACGGACATGACCGTGACCAAGGCCCAGACCCCGCCGGCCGAGGGCGACACCACGGCCCGGCCCCGGTTCAGGTTCGACGCGAAGGGCGAGGGCGACGCGAATGCCGGGTCCGAGCAGAGCAGCGACCTCGTGATGCCCCAGGGCTTCGAGACCCTCGACGCCGCGACCGTGGGCAAGGTGTCCGGCCAGAGCGGGGTCGCGCAGGCCGTCGGCGGCCTCAGCCTCCAGGTGATGAAGGTCAACGGGCAGTTCAAGCGCGGCGAGTTCAAGCGCGCGGAGGGCCAGACCGGCGGCGGAGCCGCCACCCGGCCCGGCGCCACGGGCGGTGGCCAGGGCGGTACGGTCGAGGGCGGCGGCGCCGACTTCGACGTCAACTCCTTCTCCGTCTACGGCGCGGACGTCACCCGGCCCGAGCTGGGCCCGCTCACCACCTCCAAGATCACCGCCGGCCGCACCTTCGCGGCCGGGGAGACCGACGCGGCCGTCGCCGTCGTCGACAGCGCCTACGCCACGAAGAACAAGCTCGCCGTGGACTCCGAAGTCACCGTCAAGGGCTCGAAGTTCAAGGTGATCGGGATCGCCACCGCCGACAGCGGGGACGCGGCCGCCAACGTCTACGTCCCGCTCAAGCAGGCCCAGACCCTCGCCGGAACCCCCGACAAGATCACCACGGTCTACGTCCAGGCCAAGGACTCCCAGGCCATCGGCTCCGTGAAGCAGGCCATCCAGAAGAACGTCCCGGACACCACCGTCACCACCTCCGCCGACCTGGCCGACACCGTCTCCGGTTCGCTCTCCACCGCCGCCTCCCTCGCCTCCACGGTCGGCACGTGGCTCTCGTACGCCGTCCTCCTCGCCGCCTTCCTCGTCGCCGGCCTGCTGACCTCCTCGGCCGTGTCCCGGCGCGTCCGCGAGTTCGGCACGCTCAAGGCGCTCGGCTGGAAGAGCGGCCGCGTCACCGGCCAGGTCGCCGGCGAGGCCCTGGTCAACGGGCTCATCGGCGGAGTGCTCGGCATCGGCCTCGGGCTCGCGGCCGCGTACGCCATCACCGCGATCAGCCCGCAGCTGACCGCGCAGCTCGCGGCCGGCGGCGGCCGGGGCCAGGGCCCGGGCGGCGGTGGCGGCGGGATGATGCGCTCCGCCCGGCAGGGCGCCGGCAAGGCCCTCGACATCGCGCTCACCGCGCCCGTCTCGCTCTCCACCATCGGCCTGGCCGTCGCGCTCGCCGTCGCGGGCGGACTGATCGCAGGCGGCTTCGGCGGCTGGCGCGCTTCCCGGCTGAGGCCGGCGGACGCACTGCGCCGCGTCGAATAGCCCGCGGGCGCAGGTTCGTACGGCCGTTCGTGCGTCCGTCCGTACGCCTGCCGGCCCGCCTGCCCGTCCGTCCCACCGCCCCGCAACCCGAGGGAACGAACCAGAGATGTACCAGCTCACCGGTGTCACCAAGCGCTACCAGCGCGGCAAGGAATCCATCGACGCCCTCGCCGGCGTGGACCTGACCATCGAGGACGGCGGCCGGCTCGTCATCCAGGGCCCCACCGGCGGCGGCAAGTCCACCCTGCTCCAGATGCTCGGCGCCCTGGACCGGCCGACGGCGGGACAGATCGTCCTCGACGGACTCGACCTCGCCACCGTCTCCGAATCCCGCCTCACGCGGGTCCGCGCGGAGAACATCGGCTTCGTGTTCCAGTCCTTCAACCTGATCCCCACGCTCACCGCCCAGGAGAACGTCGAGACGGCCCTCGTCCCGCTCGGGCTGAAGGCCCGCGAGCGGCGCGACCGGGCCGCCGAGGCGCTGGACTCCGTGGGGCTCGGCGAGCGGATGGGGCACCTGCCCGGGGAGATGTCCGGCGGCCAGCAGCAGCGCGTGGCCATCGCCCGGGCGCTGGTGAAGCGGCCGAAGGTGCTGCTGGCCGACGAGCCGACCGGCAACCTCGACGAGTCCATGCGCGACGAGGTCATGGAACTGCTCGAAGGGCTGTGGAAGGAACACGGCCTGACCTTCGTCATGGTCACCCACGACAGCGCCCTCGCGAAGCGGGCCCCGCGGGTGGCGACGATCCGCCGGGGGAAGGTGACCGTCACCGAAAACCCCTGAGCCCGGCCGGGGGAGGGCCCCGGCGTGCCGCCGCGGACCGGTTTAGGGTCCGGAGCATGACGATCACCGCGCTCTCCGTGCCCCCGACCGACAGCGAGATCGACCACTGGTGGGCCGTCCTGGCAGCCGCCCGGACGGCGGACCGGCCGGGCACTGCGCCCCCCTCCCGGACGGAGGTGGCCGGAGCGCTGCGGGTGCCGTCGGTGCGGGGGCGCTCGGAGTACTGGGCCACGGACGACGCGGTCGCCTCGCTGGTCCTGTTCACCGACGGGGCCAACGAGCACACCGCGTTCCTGGACGAGCTGACGGTACGCCCGGACGCGCGGCGGCGCGGCGCGGGCGCTGCCCTGTGGGCGCGGGCCCGCGAGGAGCTGCTCGCGGACGGCCGTACCTCGGTGGCGGCGGAAGTGGATCTCGGAGGTCCGGGGCAGGCCTTCGCCGAGTCCCTGGGCTTCGAGAACGTGCTGCCGATGGCCTGGTACGTCCAGGACGTACGGGAGGCGCGGTGGGTGCAGGGCGCGCAGGCGGCGAAGGGGGAGGCGGCGTCCACCGCGCCCGGCTACGAGCTGCACTGCTGGCCCGGACTGGTCCCCGACGCATGGGCGCACGCCGTGGCCGTCGCCCACGGCTCGATGGAGGACGCGCCGACGGGGGAGCTGGACCAGCAGATCCAGACCTGGACCGCGGAGCGCCTGCACGCGGTCCAGCGCAAGATCCTCGACCGGGGAGGCGCCCTGACCACGGTCGCCGCCGTCACCCCCGACGGCGAGGTGGCGGCCTACACGGAACTGGTCCTCCCCGACCCGGCGGGCCCGCGCGCGCTCCAGTACGACACCGTGGTGGCCCCCGCCCACCGGGGCCACGGCCTCGGCCGCGCGGTCAAGCTCCGCATGATCGCGGAGGAGGCGACCCGCCACCCGGACCTGCGCACCATCGCCACCTCGGTGGCGGACGACAACGCCCCGATGCTCGCGGTCAACGCGGCCCTGGGCTACCGGCGCGAGCGCGGGGTCGGGTACTTCCAGCTGACGCTGTAGCCGCGCCGGGCTACGGGGCGGCTTCCCCGACGGTGCCGGGGGCGTGCTCCCGGCCCTGGGCCTGTCCCTGCTCCCGGTCCGGGCCCGCGGGCGTCGCGGACCAGGAGGCGAGGAGGCTGAGGGCGTCGGCCGACGGGGAGCCCGGGGGCGCGTGGTAGGTGACCAGGAACTGCGCCGGGTCGTCCGGCAGGGACAGGGTCTCGAAGGAGAGCCGGAGCTCGCCGACCAGCGGGTGGCGCAGTCGCTTGACGCCGTGCGTCTTGTTGTCGGCCACCGTGTGGGCCGCCCACAGCCGGCGGAACTCCTCGTTCTTGACGGACAGTTCACCGACCAGCGCGGACAGCCGTTCGTCGTCCGGGAACTGCCCGGCGTACATGCGCAGGTTGCTCACCACCTCGCAGGCCCGGCACTCCCAGTCCGCGAACAGCTCGGCCGTCGCCGGGTCCAGGAACACCAGCCGCACCAGGTTGCGCTCCTGCGCCGGGAGCGCCCCGAAGTCGCCGAAGACCGCCGCCGCCAGCCGGTTCCAGCCTATGACGTCCTGGCGCCGCCCGACCAGGTACGCCGGCACCCCGTCCATCGCGTCCAGCAGCGTCCGCAGCTCCGGCCGGACCTGCTGGGGGCGCGGGGCCTGGCGGCGCTTGCGGGGCTTGGGACCGGCCAGGTGGCTCAGGTGCGCACGCTCCGTACCGTCCAGGCGCAGGGCCCGGGCGATGGCGTCGAGTATCTCCGCCGACACGTTCTGGCCGTGACCCTGCTCCAGCCGCGTGTAGTACGCCACCGACACCCCGGCCAGCTGCGCCAGCTCCTCGCGGCGCAGGCCGGGGACCCGGCGGTGGCGCCCGTAGTCGGGTAGGCCCACGTCCTCGGGGCGCAGCCGGGCGCGCCGGGAGCGCAGGAACTCGCCGAGCTCGGCTCGCTGATCAAGCTGGTCCATTACCCCAGTATCGCCGCGCGGGCGTACGGGCCGGGGGCGCGAGCCTGACCCCGCCAAGGGTAGGTCCGCCAGACCTAGGCAGGGCAGGGGGATGGGTGTCCCGGGCGCAGGAGTGCAGGCTGTGAGCACACAGCAGCACCGCACGGCGGTACCGCACAGCGGAACTGCACGGCAGTCCCGCACAGCAGTACCGCACGGCAATCCCGTACGCCCATCCCGTACGGCCGCAGCACAGTCTTCCGAGGAGCCCCACCGTGTCCGTCACCCAGGTCGCCGCCTACGCCGCTCCCGCGCCCAAGGCCCCGCTGGAGCGCACCACCGTCCCGCGCCGTCCGGTCGGCGCCCACGACGTACTCATCGACATCAAGTTCGCCGGCATCTGCCACTCCGACATCCACCAGGTCACCGACGGCTGGGGCGAGGGCATCTACCCCATGGTCCCGGGCCACGAGATCGCCGGTGTCGTCGCCGAGGTCGGCCCCGAGGTCACCAAGTTCGCCGTCGGCGACCGGGTGGGCGTCGGCTGCTTCGTCGACTCCTGCCGCGAGTGCGAGCAGTGCCTCGCCGGGCAGGAGCAGTTCTGCGCCAAGGGCATGACCGGCACGTACAACGCCCTCGACAAGAACGGCGAGCCCACGTACGGCGGTTACTCCACGCACCTGGTCGTCGACGAGAACTACACCGTCCGCATCCCCGACGGCCTCCCCCTCGACATCGCGGCCCCGCTGCTGTGCGCCGGCATCACCCTCTACTCCCCGCTCAAGCACTGGCAGGCCGGCCCCGGCAAGCAGGTCGCGGTCGTCGGCCTCGGCGGCCTCGGCCACATGGGCGTCAAGATCGCCCACGCGCTCGGCGCCGAGGTCACCGTCCTCTCGCAGACCCTGCGCAAGCAGGAGGACGGGCGCAAGCTGGGCGCCGACCACTTCTACGCCACCAGCGACGAGGCCACCTTCAAGGAGCTGGCCGGCCGCTTCGACCTGATCGTGTCCACCGTCTCCGCGCCGCTCGCCCTCGACGCCTACCTGGGCCTGCTCAAGGTGGACGGCGCCCTGGTGAACGTCGGCGCCCCGGAGGAGCCGGTCTCGCTGAACCTGTTCTCCGTCATCGGCGGCCGCAAGACCCTGGCCGGCTCGATGATCGGCGGGATCGCCGAGACGCAGGAGATGCTCGACTTCTGCGCCGAGCACGGGCTCGGCGCCGACATCGAGGTGATCCGCGCCGAGGAGGTCAACGAGGCCTACGAGCGCGTCCAGTCGGGCGACGTCCGCTACCGCTTCGTCATCGACACCTCGACCATCTGATCCTCCGGCCATCAGGCCTGCGTGTGACGGCGGATCCCGGGGGCACGC
>NZ_JBHXKA010000242.1:0-5779 GCF_042722885.1 Streptomyces sp. NPDC058401 | reverse complement strand
CGGACAGGGAGCAGGACAGGAGGCGCCGTGGCTGCCAAGGGGGGTGCCACGGCGCCTCCCGGGCCTCCGCCGCCTCCGAACGGATCAGGGGGTGCCCGGGCCGCTCTTCAGCGTCGTCCAGCTGCCGCCCTTCACCGCGTACACCGTCAGCCGGCGGTTGACCGTGTCGCCGTACGCGTCGAAGGCCACCCGGCCGGTGACGCCGTCGAACGCCAGCCCCGCCACGGCCTGCGGCATCTTCGCCCGGGCGTCCGCGGGGAGGGCTCCGCCGTGGGCCTCCACGACGGCCTTCACCGCCTCGATGACGGCCCAGGTCGCGTCGTACGCGTAGGGGCCGTACGTACCGGCCGCCTCCGGGTACCCCGCCTCCTGGTACTCCTTGAGGAAGTCCCGCCCCTTGGGCAGGCCCTCGGCGGGAACGCCGATGCCGGTGGCGAGATCGCCCTCGGCCTTCATGTTCTTCGTGAGGAACTGCTGGTCGTAGATGCCGTCGCCGCCCATCAGGGGGACGGTCACGCCCGCCTGCTTGAGCTGCGCTGAGAGCGGCCCGGCGGTGTCGTAGTAGCCGCCGAAGTACACCGCGTCGGCGCCGGAGGCCCGGATCAGGGGGGCCAGGCGGGAGAAGTCGTCCTGCGCGGGATCGACCACGTCCGTCCCCACGACGGTTCCACCGAGCTTCGTGAACTCCGTGCCGAACCCGGAACTGAGGCCGCTGCCGTAGGCGCTGCCGTCGTCGACGACGTAGAGCTTCCTCTTCCCGGCCTCGCCGTGGAGGTACCGGGCGGCGAACGGCCCCTGGTCGACGTCCGAGCCGACGGTCCGGAAGTAGGTCTTGTACGGGCGGGACTTGGAGCCCTTCGCCCAATGGGGACCCAGGGTCAGCACGGGGTCGGTGTTGGAGGGTGACACGTTGACGAGGTTCGCCTGCCCGAGCGGCGCCGCCATCGTCTTGGCGACCCCGGAGGTGAGCGGGCCGACCAGGCCGAGCACCTTGGCGTCGTCGATGAACCGCGCGGCGTTCGGCCCGCCCTTGGCGGGAGCGGCCTCGTCGTCCAGAGCCTTGATCTCGAACGTCACTCCGGGCACGTGCCCGGTGCGGTTGGACGTCCTGACCGCGAGGTCGGCGGAGTTCTTCATGCCGACCCCCATGGCCGACAGCGAGCCGCTGAGCGGTGCGTCCACTCCGATGACCACCGTGACGGAGGAGGCCGCGGAACCGGCGCCGGGCGTCCCGCCGCCCCCGCCGCCGGGCGGGGTGTCACGGGTCAGCTTCCAGGTCAGAACGGAGCCGGCCGCGAGCGTGACCAGGGCGACTCCCAGAACGGCGGAGCGCCGCGTGAGGGCGCGCCGCCGGGTGGACGTACCCCCGTCCTGCCCCTGCCGATCGGTCCAGCCGAGCGAGATCAGATCCTCGGCCGGGGGTGTCGGGGGCACATCCACGGGCGGGTCGGTCGGCCGCTCGGGTACGGGCAACGAGGACGGCGGCTCCGCTTCCCGAGCGGTCTGGACCGCGGTCGGGGCCCGGGGCGCGGTCGGAGCGTGCTCCGTCGCCGCCTCCGGGCCGCGCGCCGGTTCGGACTCGCGCGCGGCGGCCTCCGCAGCGCCCTCCGCGGTCGTGTCCGCGGCCTCGTCCGCCCGCGACCGGGAGGCCCCCAGCGCCGATGCCAGCAGCTCGGCGGCCTCGGCCGCGCCGATGCGGTGCGCGGGATCCTTCGTCAGGAGCGCGTCCAGTACGGGCGTCAGCAGGCCGGCGTGCGTCGGCGGCCGGTGCGGGCGGGTGAAGACGGCTACGGCCAGCGCGTGGAGCCCGTCGGCCTCGAACGGCGGCCGTCCCTCGACGGCGTGGTACAGCGTGGCGCCGAGCGCCCACAGGTCGTTGGCGGGGGTCGGACGCTTGCCCTCCAACTGCTCCGGGGGCATGTAGTGCGGGGTACCGATGACGGTCCCGCTCCGGCTGAGCTTCGTCGTGGCGTCCGCGAGGTGGGCGATGCCGAAGTCGGTGAGGACGACGCGGTCCTTGGTCAGGAGCACGTTGTCCGGCTTGATGTCGCGGTGGACGATCCGTGCTTCGTGCGCCTCGGTGAGCGCGCCGAGCAGGGCGGCCCCTATCTCCGCCACCCGCCGCACGGGCAGCCGGCCCTGCTCGCGGACGGCCGCGGCGAGGGACTGCCCCCGGATGAACTCCATGACGATGACGGGGGCACCGTGGTGCTCGACGACGTCGTGAATGGTGATGATCCCGGGATGGCTGAGAGTGACCGCCGCGCGGGCCTCGCCGGTAAAACGCCTGAGCAGCGTGGCGCGCTCGCCGTCGTCCAGCCCCGCGGGGAAGACGATCTCCTTGATGGCGACCTCGCGCCCGAAGAGCTGCTGGTCGACGCCGCGCCAGACCCGGCCCATACCCCCCTGGCCGATGGGTTCGACCAGCTGGTACCGGCCGGCGATGAGTTCGGACTTGTGCTCGGTCACGCGCACACTCTAGGACCTGCTGGACCGGTCGGGTGACGGAACCATGGCCTGATCCCGTACCCCGGCCCCAGCGGCCTTCCCCGACCCGGCCCCGGGATCAGACGGTGCGCCACCGGGCCATCGCCCAGGAGAACAGGCCGAAGAGCACCAGCCCCACGGCGACCACGACCAGCAGCCACGGACCCGCCGGGGTGGTGGTGAACGAGCGCAGCGTGTCGTCCACGCCCTTCGCCTGCGCAGGGTCGTAGCGCAGCGCCGCGAACACGAGGAAGCCGCCGGCCGCGATGCCCACCGTTCCCCGGGCCAGGCCGCCGGTCACCCCGAGGAAGTCGACGGCTTTGCGCCACCGGGCGGAGGCACCGCCCATGGACAGGTGCTTGCGGAAGGACAAGCGTGCGGCCTGCACCGCGATGACCACGCCGGCTATGCCGATCCCCAACCCGGCGGCGCCCACCAGCCATTGGCCGGCCGGCAGTTCCATGGCCTTCGCCGTCGCATCGCGCGACTGCTCGTCCCCGGAACGCCCGGCGCCCGCCGAGAAGGTCAGCACGGAGTAGGCCACCACGGTGTAGAACACGCACCGTGCCGCCGAGGCCAGCCGCTTCACGGGCTTGTCGCCGTCCGGTCCGGCCGCCCCGAACAGGGCCTCCGCCAGACGCCACAGCGCCATGCCCACGATCCCGAGGCCGACGGCCCAGACGAGGACGCCGCCGAAGGGCTGCTCCGAGAGCTCGTGGAGCGCTCCCTGCCGGTCGGCCTCCTCGCCACCGCCGCCCAGGGCGATGCGTACGGCCAGGATCCCGGTCAGTACGTACAGCACCCCGCGAGCGAACAGCCCGCAGCGCGCCGTGATTTCCCGGCCCCGGCCGCCCGGCGAGGCGGTACGGGCCCCCTTGGACGCGGCATCGGAGCCCCCGCGCGCCGCCCTGACTCCCATGGCGGTCATACTTCGCCGCGCCAGGCGCCGGTCTCGGATCCGCGCGATTCGATGAAGAGCTTGAACCGCTCCAGATCACCCGCGACCTGGCGTTTGACGAAGCCGAGCTTGTCGGCCGCCACCTCGGCCAGGCCGTCGGGGGCCCAGCTCATGTGCAGGACGACCTTCGTGGTGGACGCATCGACCGGCTGGAAGGTGACGAGCCCGGCCTGGCGGGCCTCACCGTCGACCGTGATCCACGCGACGCGCCGGTCCGGGAGCTGCTCGGTGATCTGCGCGTCGAACTCGCGCTGCACCCCGTTCACGTTCGTCACCCAGTGGGTGAGCGTGTCCGTGCGCTGCACGATCCGTTCGACGCCCTCCATGAAGACGGGGAAGTCCTCGAACTGCGTCCACTGGTTGTAGGCCGTACGTACCGGGACCTTGACCTCGACGTACTCCTCCACGTGCGACATGCGCACCCCTTCCGTGTCGTCGGCTACCCGCACCCTCAGGTGTGGGTCGTCGTCCGTCAGGACGTTTCGAGGCGCGGCTACCCGGACGCGACGGACCCATGCACGGACCGCACGCCTCGGAGGCGGAGGCGGATGCGGAGACGGCGGCGGGTGCGGCGTCCGACCGTGGCCGATGCGCGTACGGGCGAAGTCCCGGGGCACACGCGGGACATGACCGTACTCAAGACCAGCGTTTTCGTCCTGGACTGCGCCGAGCCCGAACCCCTGGCCAGGTTCTACGCCGAACTGCTCGGAGCCGCGACCGGTCCGGCGCCCGGCGACGGGGAACTGATCCTCGTCACCGACGACTCCGGCGCGGTGGCCCTCGGGGTCCGGCGCGACCCGAACCACGTGACTCCGAGCTGGCCGGCGCCGGAAGGCCCGCAGCAAGCGCACCTGCGGATCCTGGTGGCAGCCGAGGCCCTCGACGAAGCCGAGCGGGAGGCCGTGGCACTCGGAGCGCGCCCGCTGTCAGCCGAGGAGGACGGCAGCCGGCCGGACGACCGTACGACGCTGCGCCGGTTCAGCGATCCGGCAGGGCACGCCTTCGTCATCGCGGCCGTGCACGAGGCCCCCGCCGCACACGGCGCCGACCGGTGAGGCCCTCACCGCGAAGGCGGTGACGAGGGCTCGCGCCACATGGGCCAGAGGGTGGGGCCGCCCTGCGGGAGGCGGAGCTCGGCGGTGACGCGGAAGCCGAGCCGTTCGTAGAAGGGAACGTTGGCGGCCTTGCTCGACTCCAGGTAGGCGGGTTCCCCGAGCCTGTCGCACTCGGCCAGCTGCTGGCGCAACAGCGCCGAACCGACTCCCGTCCCCTGGAGCCCCGGGTCCGTCCCCACGGCCGGCAGGTACCAGTGCGTCGGAGTCTCCGGATGGGAACCGTCCATGACGTTCTGGACCTCACCGGCGCGCGACATCCCACCGAGGCCGAAGACCCGCACGTAGTGGGGGAGCGCCGCCAGCTCTCGTACCGCAGGGACCTGCCAGCGCCCGGGCCCCGACCACAATGCGGCCGCCAGCAACTGCCCGTCACCGGTCGCGGCGACCCGGACACCGCCCGCGCGGGGCCGCTGCTGGCGCTGGGCGAGCTCGAAGTAGCGGGCGATCCGGCGTTCCCGGTCGGCTGAGGCGGGCACCAACCACGCCATGACCGGATCGTCGGAGAAGGCGCGGGCCAGCAGAGCCGCGACCGCCCCGGCCTCGGAGGGCCGGGCGAACCGGATGCCGTACCCGGCGATGGGCAGTGTCGTACGGGTGCTCATGGGCCCACGCTAGGCACCGCTCGCGGGCTTCTGCGATCACGCACGACGGACACGCCGTACGGACCACCCGACGCCGCTCCCACTACGCCTGCGGCTCCTCGGGCGACGAGGCTCGGAAAGTGGTGTTCGGTGCGGTGGTGACCTTAGATCTGGGGGTAACAAATCATCCCAAACCTTCCGCCGAGAGGGACACGTCCGGTCACGGAGGGTGAGATCGGGGGCTTGGGGCGGTGAGGCGGCCCACAGGACCTAGGTCACATACGAGGCGGGATAGTAGTCCTTAAGCGGCCCGTATGAGCCTCGCCGTACTGCTTCCCACCTGCGGTGATGTGTTCGGGCGTGGGTGGGGGTCGTTGAGCCTCGGCTGCGAGGGTCGCTAGTAAGAGGGGTCGTTGCCAGAAGCCCGGAACCTCCGTAGAACTGGATGAGTCGCAGGGCGGACGGAGTTCCCCTGGTTCTCCTGTTCCCGCCGACGAGCCCCTCTCCTTCACGTGTGTGGCTCTGGTGTGCCTGTGACTGTCTCTGTCCCCGTTGAAAGGTTCGTCCGTGTCCAACGCTGTCATCCGCCGTATCGCCGCTTCGAAGAAGACCCTCGCGGGTTCCGTCCTCGCCCTGGG
>NZ_JBHXKA010000241.1:0-5832 GCF_042722885.1 Streptomyces sp. NPDC058401 | reverse complement strand
GCCCGTGCGCGCCCCATCCCCGGGGGCGGGGGGGGGGGGGCCCGCCCCCCCCCCCCCCCCCCCCCCGCCGCCATGAAGCGGTCCAGGTCGGCCGCGGTGGAGACCAGGCCGCCCTCCGCCCAGAACCTGGCCGTCCGCGGGTCCGTGGACATCCCGGTCCGGTGCAGCCCCAGGGGGCGGACGATGCGGCGCTGCAGCTCCTCCGCGTAGGTCCGGCCGGATATCCGCTCCACGAGCAGGCCGGCCACGAGGCTGTTCGTCCCGTTGTACTGCTGGACCGTGCCCGGGGCGGTTACGCGCCCCGGGCGGGCGGCCTCGTCCGCCGCGAACGTGTCGAGCACCACGGTGCGCGGATCGGCGGATTCACCGGCAGCCATCGGCAGGTCGGCGGTGTGGTTCATGAGCTGCCGTACGGTCACCGCGGCGTAGGCGCCCGGTATCAGGTCGGGCAGGTAGCGGCGCACCGGCGCGTCGATCTCGATCCGGTGCTCCGCGACGAGCCGCAGCACCAGGGCGTTCGTGAACAGCTTGGTGACGCTGCCTATCGGCACTTCCGCGTCCGCGTCGACCGGCCCGGCGGTCCCGGTCCACGGCGTGCGCAGCCCCTCGCCGGACAGCCGCGCCAGGGCTCCCGTCGACACGCCGTCGGGCAGGGACGCCAGCAGGGCCCGCAGCGCGGCGGGGTCGTGGGCGGCCGCCCGCCCGGTGCGGGCCGTGGCCGCGGCGGAGCCCGCGGACCCACCGGGTGCGGCCAGGGCGGCCGGGGCTCCCGCGCCCAAGGTGAGGGCCGCCAGGGCGATGCCGGTGACGGCGATCCGGCGGAGGGTGCGGGGGCGTGCGTCCATCGGTGGCTCCTGGAGAAGTGGAGAAGGCGACTCGGCGGGCTGTACCACCAACACTCCTCCGGCCACCGCGCATTGCCCATCGGTGATCACCCTGAGCGGACCCCGAGGCCACCCTGAAGGGGCCTGCGCGACCGACCCCGAGGTCCGCCGCGCAGGCCCCTGACCTCGCTACTCCACGGCGGCCACCCGCCGCTGCTGGACCCGCAGTTGGAGGGTCGCGAGGTCGAGGAGCGGAGTCGGGACGGCGAGGTCCCGGGCCCGGGCCGACAGATCGCCGAGCACGTGCTCGACCTCGGTCGGGTGACCGGCGAGCAGGTCCCGGTACATCGACGGGGTCAGCGGGGAGCACGGGGCGGCCAGCGTCCTTGCCGTGAGGGTGAGCTCGGACTCCGGCACCGGGTATCCCGAGGCGGCCGACACGGCGGCGGCCTCCGCGAGGACCGCGAGGCCGAACTCGGTTCCGCCGGGCACGGCGTTGATCTCGCCGACGGCTCCGCGGGCCAGGGAGGTGACCGCCACCAGGGTGGTGATGAAGACCCACTTGTGCCACATGGCGCCGATGATGTCGGGCACTTCCGGGGTGTCGATCCCCGCCCCGGCCAGCACCTCGCGCACGGAGTCCACCCGCGCCGAGGGACGGCCGTCGCGTTCGCCGGTGAGCACCACGGTGGGCGGGGCCATCCGCAGGATGTCGCCGTGCTCGTTCAGGGTGGTGACCACCTTGGCCACGCCGCCGAGCACCGCCGCGTCCCCGAACCGGTCCACGAGGCGGTCGAGGTGGGCCATTCCGTTGAGCAGGGGCAGGATCGCCGTCCCGGGACCGACCGCCGGCGCGAGGTCCCGTACGGCCGCTTCGAGGGAGGTGGACTTCACGGACAGCAGGACGAGGTCGTACGTCTCCTTCAGTGCGTCGGCGGTGACGAGCTGCGGGGCGAGCACGATCTCCTCCCCCGGCCCGCTCACCCGCAGCCCGCGCGCCCGCAGGGCCTCGGCCCGCCGGGGGCGCACCAGGAAGGTGACGTCCTGCCCGGCCCGGGCGAGGCGCGCGCCGAAGTAGCCGCCCGCGGCGCCGGCTCCGACCGTCAGGATCCTCATCCGGCGGCGCCCGCCGGCCGGACGGCCTTCGCCAGGGCGGCGCGGACGGCCGCCGCGTCGGCGACGCTCCCCGGGTCCTCGGCGATGCCTCCCGGGCGGGACAGGTCCTCGGCGTACGGGAGCACGTACACGGGCGTGTCGCGCTGGAAGCGCCAGCTCTCGGCGAGCTTCCCCGCGTCGACCGCGTCGTAGCCGAGCAGGTCGAGGAGGCGGGTGGCGGACGCGCGGGCGGCCGGGTCCTCGCCGGCGATCGGCAGGGCCGAGCGGTCAGGGGAGCCGGCCGGGCGGGCGAGGTTGAGCAGGTGCTTGAAGTAGATGTTGTTGAACGCCTTGACGACCTGCGCCCCGGACAGGTGTGCCTGGACGAGCCCGCTGGTGGTGGCCTCTTCCGCCTCCAGGGCGGGGAACACCCCGTCGCGCTCGGGGTAGTAGTTGAGCGTGTCGAGCACGACCTTGCCCGCCAGTGCCCCGGCGGGCAGCTCGCGGTAGCTGCCGAGCGGGATGGTGGCCACGACCCAGTCGCCGGCAGCCGCCGCCTCGGCCGGGGTGGCGGCCCGGGCCCGCGGGCCGAGCTCGGCGACCAGGGCGTCCAGTGTCTCCGGTCCCCGCGAGTTGCTGAGGACCACGTCCAGCCCCGCGTCCACGGCGAGCCGTGCGAGGGTGCTGCCGATGTTGCCGCTTCCGATGAGTCCAAGAGTTGCCATGCGGGGTTCAAGTCGCCCGCGATCCACGGTATTCCGCCGCTGCGCCGCCGGAGTGAGGGCGCACCCCGGGCAGGGCCGCCGACCCGCCCCTGGCAGATCACCGGCCCGCCCCGGCAGGTCGTCGGACCACCACAGCAGGTCGCCGGACCGCCCCGTCGCCGCCTTCACACCGGCCCGATCCCGCGCCTCGTAGGGTGAGGCCCAGCACAAAGGGGACGTACCGCACCAAAGGATCCATCGTGAACGAGCAGCAGCACCCGCGTCCCACCACGCCCGGCGCGCCGCCCACGCCGCCCACGCCGCCGGACCTCCCGGTGTCCGCGCTCCCGCCGCTCCCCCCGCCCCGGCGCGGCGCCGACTGGATGTTCGGCGGGGTGTACGGGACCGTGCTCGCGTCCGGGCTGCTGGCCGCGCTCGACCAGAAGGGTGGGGAGTACACCCCCTTCTACGATGCCAGCTGGGTGCTCGTCACCGCCGCCACCGCCGGGCTCGCGCACGGGTACTCGCACCACATGAGCACCCATCAGGCCGGCTCCGCCGGGCACCGGTGGCGGGTCCTCGGGCGGGCGCTGTGGAACGAGTGGCCGATGATCGCGGCCACCCTGCCCACGGTCCTGCTCCTGCTGGTCGCCGGACTCACCGACTGGGACTCGCACGGGGTCACGGCCGTCGGGCTCGGCGTGAACACCGCGATGCTGTTCGCCTGGGGCGCCTTCGTGGCCCTGCGGGTCGGCTACCGGCTCACCTCGGCGCTGCTCATCGGGGTCGCCGACGCCACGATCGGGCTGGCCATCATCGTGGCCAACGCGGTCATCAAATAGCGCCGGGCGACGGCGCCCCGAGGAGGTTCACTCCGGCAGCTGCCCCTCCGCCTCCGCGAGGATCTCCGTCAGCCGGGCTCCGAACTCCGCGCCCCGTACGTCCGGCACCCCGGTGCGGGCCGAGGTGAGGAGCGCGTCCAGGGCGCGGCCGTAGGCCCCCGGGACGTTGCTCCACTCGGGCAGGCCGAAGACGCCGGCGGTCCCGCGCAGTTCCAGTCCCACCCCGGCGGCCGCGCGCGGCGAGCTGAGGCTGAGCACGGCGGTGCTGGCCGCGCCGGTGGTGTGGCGCAGGGCCAGCTGGACCACGTCGGCGGGGCCGCGGGTGGCGCTGACCTCGGTGACGTCACCGAGGACGGGGATGAGTACGGACAGGGCGTGCGGGCCCACGTCCCACAGCCCGCCCTTGGCCTTGCGCCAGGGCGAGTCCGCGTAGGCGCTGGACTCGCCGTCGGGCGGGAAGACCGCGCCGAGCCAGTGCGCGGCGGCGGTGAACCAGCCCGTGCGCTCCGCCTGCTCCGCGACCCAGCCGGCGGTCGGCTCGGCGAAGCGCAGGGTGAGGAAGACGACGGAGGCGACCCGGTGCTCGGCCACGGCGGCGGCCACCGCGCGGGCGTCGGCCGGGGTCGTGGCGACGGGTTTGTCGAGCAGCAGGTGACAGCCGGCGGCGGCCGCGCGCACGGCGAGCGGGGCCTGCACGTCGGGCGGGAGTGCGAAGGCCACGGCGTCACAGTCGGCGAACAGCGCGTCGGGGTCTTCGTACACCTTCACCCCGTACTCGCGCGCCAGCTCGGCCGCGGCTTCGGGGCGCCGGCCCCAGACTCCGGCGAACTCGGAGCCCGGGTGTGCGGCGAGGGCGGGGGCGTGCGTGCGGCGGGCCCAGGGGCCGGTGCCCAGCAGCCCGACCCGGGGGCGCGGCCCGGAAGCGGCCTCTGCGGCGGCATCTCCGGCGGACGTCAAATCGTACGAAATGCTCACCCGCCTAGTCTGCCCCACCCGTACGGGCGTCCGGACGGCAACCCGCACAACCACCCCCACCTGCGGAGTAAACCTCGGTAACACGGGGTTCACACACGGGCAACGGAAGGGAAATCGCGAGCGGGCACGCTGCGGTCTACACCGCAGAAACGAATTCGCAGTACGCGAGCCACAGGGACGTGAACCGCCGTACGCGATCCGCAGGACACAGCGCAGCACCCGCAGAGTCTGCGCCGGAGCGACGCACCGAAGGATGGGGCCCCGTGAGCTACAAGGCTGAGTACATCTGGATCGACGGAACCGAGCCGACGGCGAAGCTGCGCTCCAAGACCAAGATCATGGCGGACGGCGACGCGCTGCCGATCTGGGGCTTCGACGGTTCGAGCACCAACCAGGCCGAGGGCCACGCCTCGGACCGCGTACTGCAGCCGGTGTTCACCTGCCCGGACCCGATCCGCGGCGGCGACAACGTCCTCGTCCTGTGCGAGGTCCTGAACATCGACATGACCCCGCACGAGTCGAACACCCGCGCGCTGCTGCGTCCGATCGCCGAGAAGTTCGCCTCCCAGGCGCCGATCTACGGCATCGAGCAGGAGTACACCTTCTTCGACGGCACCCGCCCGCTCGGCTTCCCGGTCAACGGCTTCCCGGCCGCGCAGGGCGGCTACTACTGCGGCGTCGGCTCGGACGAGATCTTCGGCCGCGACATCGTCGAGAAGCACCTGGACCACTGCCTCGCGGCGGGCCTGGCCATCTCCGGCATCAACGCCGAGGTCATGCCCGGCCAGTGGGAGTTCCAGGTCGGCCCCGTCGGCCCGCTGGAGGTCTCCGACCAGCTGTGGATCGCGCGCTGGCTGCTCTACCGCACCGCCGAGGACTTCAACGTCTCCGCGACGCTGAACCCGAAGCCGGTCAAGGGCGACTGGAACGGCGCGGGTGCGCACACCAACTTCTCCACGAAGGCGATGCGCGAGGACTACCGCGCGATCATCTGCGCGGCCGAGTCGCTGGGCGAGGGCAGCAAGCCGCTGGACCACGTCAAGAACTACGGCGCCGGCATCGACGAGCGCCTGACCGGCCTGCACGAGACCGCCCCGTGGAACGAGTACAGCTACGGCGTCTCGGACCGCGGCGCCTCGGTCCGCATCCCGTGGCAGGTCGAGAAGGACGGCAAGGGCTACATCGAGGACCGCCGCCCGAACGCGAACGTGGACCCGTACGTGGTGACCCGCCTCATCACGGACACCTGCTGCACCGCCCTGGAGAAGGACGGCCTGGTCTGACCCCGGCCGCCCACCCCTGACACCACCACGGCGCCCGCCCTCCCCCCGGGGGCCGCGCCCGGGCGATGATTAACAACAACCAGCCCCCCCTACGATAACCAAACGGGAT
>NZ_JBHXKA010000240.1:0-5842 GCF_042722885.1 Streptomyces sp. NPDC058401 | reverse complement strand
GCGGCCCCCCCCCCCCCCCCGGCCCCCCGCGCCCCTCTTGTACGTCTTCGTGCCTGTCAGGCGTCGAGAACCTGTCCCTCGCGCCGTACGACGGGCGGTTCGACCGACCAGGGGAAGTTGACCCACTCGTCGGTCTTCTTCCACACGTACTCGCACTTCACGAGCGAGTGGGACTTCTCGTAGATCACGGCGGACCGCACCTCGGCGACGTGCCCGAGGCAGAAGTCGTGCACGAGCTTGAGCGTCTTCCCCGTGTCCGCGACGTCGTCGGCGATCAGCACCTTCTTGTCGGTGAAGTCGATCGCCTCGGGCACGGGCGCGAGCATGACCGGCATCTCCAGGGTGGTGCCCACCCCGGTGTAGAACTCCACGTTCACCAGGTGGATGTTCTTGCAGTCCAGCGCGTACGCCAGCCCGCCGGCGACGAAGACGCCGCCGCGGGCGATGCTCAGGATGATGTCGGGCTCGTAGCCGTCGTCGGCGATGGTCTGCGCCAGCTCGCGCACGGCCCGCCCGAACCCCTCGTAGTCGAGGTTCTCGCGCACTCCGCCACTCCCTCCGCCATTCACTCCGTCACTCATGCCTCGTGCCTCACCTGGGTCCGGTGGAAGTTCTGGAAGGACCGCGAGGCCGTCGGGCCGCGCTGGCCCTGGTACCGCGATCCGTACCGCTCGCTCCCGTACGGGAACTCCGCGGGCGAGCTGAGCCGGAACAGACACAGCTGTCCGATCTTCATACCCGGCCAGAGCTTGATCGGCAGCGTGGCGAGGTTCGACAGCTCCAGCGTCACGTGGCCCGAGAACCCGGGGTCGATGAAACCGGCGGTGGAGTGCGTCACCAGGCCCAGACGGCCAAGACTGGACTTCCCCTCCAGTCTGGAGGCGATGTCGTCGGGCAGCGAGATGACCTCGTAGGTCGAAGCGAGGACGAACTCGCCCGGGTGGAGGATGAACGCCTCGTCACCGTCCGGCTCGACCATCCGGGTCAGATCGCTCTGCTCGGTGGCGGGGTCGATGTGCGCGTACCGGTGGTTCTCGAAGACCCGGAAGAACCGGTCGAGACGTACATCGATGCTGGAGGGCTGCACCATCGACTCGTCGAACGGGTCGATGCGAACCCGTCCGCTGTCGATCTCGGCCCGGATGTCTTTATCGGAGAGAAGCACGTCCCGAGGATACGCAGAGCGCGCGGGCCGCCCCAATCGAGGCGGATTCCCGCGCGCCGGTGTCTCGTCCTGTCTCCCTCGCGCCTACCGCTTCGGCGCCGCTCCCACGGGCACGGCATGCCGCAGCCGCGCACAGCGCGGACACCGCAGCAGCCGCCCCGGCCCGATCCGGCCGGCACCTAGGTGCTGCAGCGGGAACGAAGCGGTGCTGAACACGTGCCCTTCGGCACAACGGACGACGGTGTGCTCCATCGAGTCCCTTTCCCCAACCAGCCGTACTGCGATGAATCGCCACATTAGGGGATGAACAAGACCCACTCCAGCCGCCGCTCCGCACCCACACGGTACGCCCCAACTCCCGCCCCCACGACAGCCCGTGCACCCCGCACGCGACACCACTCCCGGGACGAATTCACCAGGGGTCGATCATGGGGTAGGGTGAGAAACGATAGCGCTCCAGGCAACTGGATCACTACGCGGATGTAGTTTAATGGTAGAACATGAGCTTCCCAAGCTTATAGCGCGGGTTCGATTCCCGTCATCCGCTCTTCTGCGAAGCCCCAGGTCAGCGACCTGGGGCTTCGTTGTTGTCTAGACCTCTCCCGGCTCGTGTGCCCTTCGCGTGGCACAACTGCCCTGATGGCGCTCCGGATTGCTTGCCGAGTCGCTGCTCGGGGTCCTTGGCGCACCTAGCTCGCGAGTGCCTTGAACAGGCTGCGGATCTCTTCCTCGTCCGCGATCACCGGCAGGGTGTCGAAGGAGAGCTCCCATTCGCCCTTCGGGCCGATGCGCTCGACGATCCCGAAGGGGATGCCGGTGGCCTTGGGGTCGGTGCCGTTGGGGTCGGTCATCGTGCCGTGCCACTCGATGTAGGTGGTGGTGCGGCCGAAGGCGGCCTGGCCCGCCTTGAACTCGACGTCGGCGCTCTCGAACAGCCGCCGCAGGTAGGCGGTCTTGCCCTCCTGGGTGGTCAGCGGCCGGTCCAGGCCGGGCCCGGCCAGTTTGGCGTTGCCGGTACGGGCGGCCAGCGCGGCAGTGTCCCCGCTGTTCCAGGCGGCGAGGCGGGCGGGGATCTCCTGGGCGTGGAACCGGTCGGGGTCCGCTCCGCGCGGGCCGCGGCCGGCCGGGTCGGCGATGCCGGCGAAGAGGGGGCGGGGCCGCTGAGACTCGGGCAGGACCCGGAACAGCTCGTAGCGGTCGTAGTAGCGGCGGGCCTGGATGGTCTTGCCGTCGTCGCCGAGGACGTTGCGGGCGATCTGCGGGTAGCTGACCTTCTGACCCTTGAGGGTGACCGTGTTCTGCTGGCCGAACATCATCACGGCGCCGTCGGCGACCACGTTCGTGCCGCGGTAGCGGAGGTCCGGCACAAGACGGAGCGAGTTGCTGATCGAGGCGCCGATCGCTTCGTGGCCGCGCTGGGGCTTGCCGCCGGCCTCCCAGAGGGTGGCCTCCTCGTCGAAGATGTCCAGGTAGGTCTGGAGGCTGGGGGCCTCGCCGAAGACGATCTGCCGCTTCATGAAGGCGCAGGCGTTCGGGGTGATCCGCCCTTCGAGCCGGTCCACCTTCTCGCGGACCCCGGCGCACTCGCCGCCCTCGGCGGTGGCGGTGGCCGGCGCGGCACCGAGGGTGAGGCCTGCGAGGAGAGTGGCCGCCGCGAACACTCCGGTGCGCGTGTACCGCCGCATGCTCATGTCGTTCCCCGTTCGTGATCGCTTGATCGCTTCGCTGGATCAAGCTTCTTCGGGGGCGCCGGAGAAAACGATTACCTCGGGGGTAATGACGGGCAGTTGACGGTGGAGGCCCATCCGGTTGGCGGTGTCGCCGGAACTTCGTCATGCGGTGGCCTTGGGAGGAGGCACTGCCAACGGCGCCGGCCGTCAGGGGGTCGAGGCGGGGACCATGCGGCGCAGGCCCTTGCGGTCGTAGTAGGTGGTGGCGGCCCAGCCGAGGAGGAGGGCGACCGCGATGCCGAGGGCGATCATGAGCCAGGCGCGGGTGAGGCCGGCGTCGGCGCGGGCGTCGAAGTAGAGGATGGAGCGGACGCCGCCGCTGAGTTGGCGCATGGGTTCGAACACCGCGAGCCAGCGGTAGAAGCCGGGCAGGGCCTCCAGCGGGACGGTGGCGCCGGAGGACGGCAGGGCCATGACGATGAAGACGAACATGCTGACCAGCTGCCCGATGCTCCCGAAGGTGGCGTTGATCGCCTGGACTCCGAGGCCGACCGTGGCGCTGGTGGCGAAGGAGAACACCCACAGCAGCCACAGGTGCGAGGCGTCCATACCGATCAAGGTGATGCACGTGAACATGATCAGCGTGGAGGTGACGGCGGCCAGCGCCACGGACATCGCGGATTTCACCAGCAGGGTGCGCCTGCGGTCGATGGGCACGGTCGGCCGGCGGCTGTGCCAGGGGCCGATCTCTCCGTCGGCGTAGCCGAGGGCGACGTCCACGCCGTTGCTGATGATGTTGCCGCCCAGGAAGCCTGCCATGACCAGCAGGAGCGAGTAGTAGAAGGCCGTCAGGCCCAGTCCGCTGTGGGCGCCGAGCGGGAGGCCCGGCCGGACCTCGACGTGCAGGGGGTCGGAGAGCATCAGCTGCTCCGCCGCGGTCGCGGTCGCGGGCCCTCCTCCCGGCTTGGCCGCGGCGGAGGCGGTGAGGTCCTTGCCCACCTGGGCGGAGGCGCGGTGGGCGGCGCTCTGGGCGATGGTGGAGGCGAAGCTGGAGGCCAGGCTGCCCACGCCCGGGTTGGTCAGGACGTCCAGGGTCGGGCGGGCGGGGGCGCTGCCGGCGGCGGTACCGAGGCCGAGGACGGCCGCGGTGAAGCCCTCGGGGACCACGAGGGTTCCGTAGAGCTTGCCCGACTTCATCTGCTCGCGCGCGGCGTCCGCGTCCAGCAGCCGCCAGGAGGCCTGCGGTACGGCGGCACGCGGGTCGGCGATGCCTTCGGTGATCGAGGCGCCCAGGTTCTGGTGCTTGCCCGCCACGTCCGCTCCGCGGTCGGCGTTGACCAGGCCGATGGGCACGTCACGGAGGTGCCCGTTGGGGTTGGCCACGCCCCCCATGTAGAGCAGCGAGAGTCCCACGACGACCAGGGAGACCAGGATGGTGGGGAACTTCCAGATCCGCGGGTTGCGCAGCACCCGCCCCGCGGTCACCCGCGTGCGGTCGCGGTCGCGGTCGCTATCGGGCTGAGCCATGTCTCTCCCAAGTCAGCAGCACCATTGCCCCCCCCAACCGCGCAACCATACGATTCACACCGGTTTGTCCTTGGTTACGGCGCCCCGGGGCACGGGGTCAGGTCTGGCGCGTGCGCCGCCATCGCCGCCGGATCCGGACCGTGAGCTGCGCCGGGACGAGTGCCAGCCAGAACCACTCGGCGGCCGTCGTCGAGAGGAAGGCCAGCGGCACCGCGAGGAGGAACACCACGATGGTGGCCGCCATGCTCCAGACGGCGTCGGGCACCGCCCTCCCGGCCGGCACGATCGTCAGGTGCGGGCGTTTCCACACCAGCAGCAGGAGGGCGAGCTGCGCGAGGTCGACGGCCGCGAGGTTGGCGGAGTAGAAGGCGACGGCGAGCGGCTCGTGCGGGTAGCGGGCCAGCAGGGAGGTGGGGAACGGCAGGAGCGCGACGAGGCCTAGGCCCGCCAGCGCGATCCGGGTCAGGACGGGGTCCGTCCTGAGCAGCAGGTCCAGGACGCGGCGCTGGTCGTCCCAGAAGATCGCGATGATCGTGAAGCTCAGCACGTACGCCCCCAGCTGGGGCAGCGTGCCGTGCAGCGCCGACCGGAATCCGGCCGGATCCAGCCCGGCGGGTACCGCGATGTTCAGGACGAGCAGGGTGATCGCGATCGCGTAGACACCGTCCGAGAGCGCCGCCAGCCGGCCCGGCCGATCCTGTTCCCCCACGATCTCCACGCCGGCGCTCACCATGCGGACAGTCTGGTCGGTGCGGGCCGGGAGGGCCGTAACGGCGTGCCGGGGAACGCGACGACGCGCGGGAGAGCACGCGACGACGCGACGGAGAGCCCGCGACCACGTGCAGGCGGGCGCGACGACGGTCTGCCCGCGTCGCGGCCGGCGAATAGCCCGCGCCTCACAACACTGCACTCGGGGCGAATCAATATCTGTCCCGGCGGTCTGAGGATTTGAAGGGCGCCGCGAGGAGAGTTTTCAGCACAGCGCAGGGGTTGAATTTATTCGGCCCACGCAATCCACTGCGACGTGCTACTGTCCATCTTGGTTGCAGTTTTGGTACCCAAAAACTTAAGGCATCTCCAGTCGACCTCCGCGTCGCATGGCGGCGCTTCATATTTCCGGTCATTTTCCGGGCGGGGCATCATCGCGGCGACACGGTCTCCGCACAGTGCGGACACCGCTGTACTGCCCCAAGGAGATATGACATGGCTGCTGGCACCGTGAAGTGGTTCAACGCGGCAAAGGGCTTCGGCTTCATCGAGCAGGACGGTGGCGGCGACGACGTCTTCGCCCACTTCTCGAACATCGCCGCCCAGGGCTTCCGCGAGCTGACCGAAGGCCAGAAGGTCGTCTTCGACATCGCGCCGGGTCCGAAGGGCCCGACGGCGGAGAACATCGTTCCCGCCTGACACTGACGCACGTTTCGCAGCTGGGGCCCGCATCCCTCGGGGTGCGGGCCCCAGCTGCACATATCTCCCGCGG
>NZ_JBHXKA010000239.1:0-5995 GCF_042722885.1 Streptomyces sp. NPDC058401 | reverse complement strand
CGGCCGGGGCCGGTGCCGGCCCCGGCGCTGCCGGCCGTCCCGGAGCGCCGGGCGGCCCCGGGTCCGGACCCGGGTCCGGACCCGGTGGGCGCGGTGGGCGCGGTGGTGCGGCTGGGCCGCGCGGTCCCGGTGGCCTCCATGGCGCCGGTTCCGGGGGTGGTTCCCGTGGTGCGGGGTGTGCTGGTGGTCATGGCGGTCGTCCCCGGGGGTCGGGCCCGGCGTGGTACCGGGCGGTAACTTCGTAGGGGACTTCTACGGGGCCGCGAACACGCTCCGCAACGGCTCCGACGGGCCTTCGCGCGCCCGGCCCGCCTTCACCTATCCGGGTCGGTGCCCGGCAGCCCGGGGCCCCGCCCCCGGATCCCGCCGGGAGCGAAGTGGACGCCGCCGGACCCCGCGCCGGCACCCCGAAGGGGGACCCGGGCCGTCACGGACGGAGTCCGGTGCGGCCCGCCGGGGCTGCGCGGGCCCCCCGGGGCCGATGCGTGCGAGGGGGGCGTCGCGAAGGAGCGGCGGCGGCCCGGTCGTATCCTGGGGGCGTTTCCGACTACCGAAAGCAGCCGGCCATGCGCGTGTACGTCCCCCTGACCCTGCCCGGGCTCGCCGAGGCGCACCAGGCGGGTGAGCTGGGCCCGGCTCCGCTGCGGGCGTACGCCGTCACGCCCGGGCTGCGCGAGTGGTACGTGTCGGACGACATCGAGGAACTGGAGTACGCCGCCCTGACCCGGGCCGCGGCCGCCTCGCTGCGGATGATCGCCGAGGACGGGGCCGCGCCCCGCAAGCGGGTCGTGGTGGCCGTCGACGTGGACGACAAGGCCGCCACCGCCACCCCCGGCGTGGACGAGGCCACGCTCGGCCAGGTGGCCCTCGCCGGGGCCGTACGGCTCTCGGTGGCGGCCGCGGTGCACGTGGACGCCGAAGAGGCCCTGGAGGACGTGAGCGCCGCCGTGGCGGCCGTTCCGGCCGCGGACGGGGGCGACGAGGACGCGCGCGCCACCGTCGACGGAGCCGAGGACCACGAGCTGCTGTGGTTCGGGGTCCAGGAGATTCCGGGGCTGCTGAAGTGAGCGCGGCACCCGAGAACCAGGCGGCATCCGTGCCCCCGGCACCCGAGGGCGCCCCGCTCGTGGTCCCGACGCCCGAGGGCCCCGCGCTCGCGGCGCCGGAGCCGGCGTCCGGGGCCGCCGCCGCGCCCGCGGGCCGGCCGGCACCGGTCACCGCGCCCCGGGCGGTCCCGCACATCGTGTGGGACTGGAACGGCACGCTGCTGCACGACATCGACGCCGTGATAGCCGCGACCAACGCCTCCTTCGCCGAGCTCGGCCTCGCGCCGATCACCCTGGAGCGGTACCGCGAGCTGTACGTCGTACCGGTGCCGAAGTTCTACGAGCGCCTCATGGGGCGGCTCCCCACGGACGCCGAGTGGCTGGTCATGGACGCGGCCTTCCACCGCCACTACTGGCCGGCCGCCGAGGGCGCCGGTCTCGCGGAGGGGGCCCGGGAGCTCCTGCGGGACTGGCAGGGGCAGGGGCTCACGCAGTCGCTGCTGTCCCTCGCGCCCCATGAGCAGCTCGTTCCGCTCGTCCGGGCGCACGGGATCGACGGGCACTTCCTGCGCGTCGACGGGCGCACCGGGCCCTCCCACACCACCAAGGCGGGACATCTCGTACGTCATTTGGCCGCCCTGGACGGGACGGGAGTGACCGCCGCTCGTACGGTCCTCATCGGAGACGCCGTGGACGACGCGCTGGCCGCCGCGCACGTGGGCGCCCGGGCCGTCCTCTATACGGGCGGTTCGCACAGCCGCGGCAGTCTGGAATCGGCCGGTGTCCCCGTCGTGGACAGCCTGGCGGAGGCCGTACGCACTGCTCGCGAACTGGCCGGATAGCGACCTCGGCGCATGAGCGGAGAGCGACCGTGCACCCGCCTGGCACGCCCGGCCGGTCCGGGCCCTGTCCAGAGTGTCAAAGTTACCCCCCCTGTTTTGTACACATACAGCTCATGACGAGCCGGGGGTGGAGCGAGATAGCCTGGTACCCGTGATCAGCGCGATAGTTCTCGGAGGCACTGAAGCCTCCGCCCGGCGCCCGGCGCACCACCGTGCCCGGGCCGTCGCTGATCCCCGCCCCCGGTCCCTGGACATCCTGCCGATCATGGCCGATTTCCTCCCGGTGGGCTCTCTCGACGGCATAGCGTCGATCCCGAACGGACACCGACACCCCGCCTCGCGGAGCTATGCCATCCCTTCCTTCACCTACGTCACGCAATGGCGCGCGACAGGAGCCAGAGGACATGCAGACCAAGCTGGACGAAGCAAAGGCCGAGCTGCTCGCGCGGGCGGCACGGGTAGCTGAGAACAGCCCGGCCGGGGGGCTACTTCCGACTGGGTCCGAGCAGGGGGAGCGTCCCGACCGGGACACGACTCTCGCCTACCTCCAGCGCTACTACCTGCACACCGCCCCGGAGGACCTGCTCGACCGGGACCCGGTCGACGTGTTCGGGGCCGCACTCTCGCACTACCGGCTCGCGGAGAACCGCCCGCAGGGCACCGCGAACGTGCGCGTGCACACTCCCACGGTGGAGGAGAACGGCTGGACTTCCAGCCACTCCGTCGTCGAGGTGGTCACCGACGACATGCCGTTCCTCGTGGACTCCGTGACGAACGAGCTGTCCCGCCACGGGCGCGGCATCCACGTCGTGATCCACCCGCAGGTCGTCGTCCGCCGCGACCTCACCGGCAAGCTCATCGAGATCCTCGGCCCCGACTGCGACGCGCACGGTCCCCGCACCGCGCGCCCCCACGACTCCCTCGTCGAGTCCTGGATCCACGTCGAGATCGACCGCGAGACCGACAAGGCCGACCTCAAGCAGATCACCGGCGATCTGCAGCGCGTCCTGTCCGACGTGCGCGAGTCCGTCGAGGACTGGGAGAAGATGCGCGACGCGGCGCTGCGCATCGCCCAGGACCTGCCCGAGGAGCCGACCGCCCCGGACCTGCGCGAGTACGAGCTCGAAGAGGCCCGCGAGCTGCTGCGCTGGCTCGCCGACGACCACTTCACCTTCCTCGGCTACCGCGAGTACAACCTCGTCGACGGCGACGCCCTGGCCGCCGTGCCCGGCACCGGCCTCGGCATCCTGCGCTCCGACCCGCTCCACCACGGCCAGGACGAGGCGCACCCCGTCTCCCCGTCCTTCAACCGGCTGCCGGCCGACGCCCGCGCCAAGGCCCGCGAGCACCGCCTGCTGGTGCTGACCAAGGCCAACAGCCGCTCCACCGTGCACCGCCCCTCGTACCTCGACTACGTGGGCGTCAAGAAGTTCGACGCCGAGGGCAACGTCGTCGGCGAGCGCCGCTTCCTCGGCCTGTTCTCCTCCGCCGCCTACACCGAGTCCGTGCGCCGGGTCCCCGTCATCCGCCGCAAGGTGGCCGAGGTCCTCGAAGGCGCCGGCTTCGCCCCGTCCAGCCACGACGGCCGCGACCTGCTCCAGATCCTGGAGACCTACCCGCGCGACGAGCTGTTCCAGACCCCGGTCGACCAGCTCCAGGCCATCGCCACCTCCGTCCTGTACCTCCAGGAGCGCCGCCGGCTGCGGCTGTACCTGCGCCAGGACGAGTACGGGCGCTACTACTCCGCGCTGGTCTACCTGCCGCGCGACCGCTACACCACCGGCGTGCGGCTGCGCCTGATCGCGATCCTGCAGGAGGAGCTCGACGGCATCAGCGTCGACTTCACCGCCTGGAACACCGAGTCGATCCTCTCCCGCATCCACTTCGTCGTCCGCGTCCCGCAGGGCACCGAGCTGCCCGTGCTGACCGACGCCGACGTGGAGCGGATCGAGGGCCGGCTGGTCGAGGCCGCCCGCTCCTGGGCCGACGGCTTCGGCGAGGCGCTCGTCGCGGAGCTGGGCGAGGAGCGCGCCGCCGAGCTGCTGCGCAAGTACGGGACCTCCTTCCCCGAGGGCTACAAGGCCGACCACTCGCCGCGCGCGGCCGTGGCCGACCTGTGCCACCTGGAACGGCTCTCCGCCAGCGACCGCGAGTTCGCGCTGTCGCTGTACGAGCCGGTCGGCGCGGGCCCCGGCGAACGCCGGTTCAAGATCTACAAGGCGGGCGAGCAGGTCTCCCTGTCCGCCGTCCTGCCGGTCCTTCAGCGCCTGGGCGTCGAGGTCACCGACGAGCGGCCGTACGAGCTGCGGTGCAGCGACCGCACCAACGCGTGGATCTACGACTTCGGCCTGCGGATGCCGGTGTCCGCCAACGGCGACAGCGCCGCCGGCTACCTCGGCGACGACGCCCGCGAGCGGTTCCAGGAGGCCTTCTCGGCGGTCTGGCAGGGCGACGCCGAGAACGACAACTTCAACACCCTGGTGCTCAGCGCCGGGCTGACCTGGCGGCAGGCCGTCGTCCTGCGCGCGTACGCCAAGTACCTGCGCCAGGCCGGTGCCACCTTCAGCCAGGACTACATGGAGGACACCCTCCGCAACAACGTCCACACCACCCGGCTGCTGATCTCGCTCTTCGAGGCGCGGATGTCGCCCGGCCGCCAGTCGGCGGGCAGCGAGCTCGTCGACGCGATGCTGGAGGAGCTGGACGGGGCCCTGGACCAGGTCGCCTCGCTCGACGAGGACCGGATCCTGCGGTCCTTCCTCACCCTCATCAAGGCCACGCTGCGCACCAACTTCTTCCAGCTCAACTCCGCGGGCGAGCAGCACTCCTACGTGTCGATGAAGTTCGACCCGCAGGCCATCCCCGACCTCCCGGCGCCGCGTCCGGCCTTCGAGATCTGGGTCTACTCCCCGCGCGTCGAGGGCGTCCACCTGCGCTTCGGCAAGGTCGCCCGCGGCGGCCTGCGCTGGTCCGACCGCCGCGAGGACTTCCGTACGGAGATCCTCGGCCTGGTCAAGGCGCAGATGGTCAAGAACACCGTCATCGTGCCGGTCGGCGCCAAGGGCGGCTTCGTCGCCAAGAACCTCCCCGACCCGTCGGTGGACCGCGACGCCTGGCTCGCCGAGGGCATCGCCTCGTACAAGATCTTCATCTCGGCGCTGCTCGACATCACCGACAACATGGTCGGCGGCGAGATCGTGCGGCCCAAGGGCGTGGTCCGCCACGACGAGGACGACACCTACCTCGTCGTCGCCGCCGACAAGGGCACCGCGACCTTCTCCGACATCGCCAACGGGGTCGCCGAGTCCTACGGGTTCTGGCTGGGCGACGCCTTCGCCTCCGGCGGCTCGGCCGGCTACGACCACAAGGGCATGGGCATCACCGCCCGCGGCGCCTGGGAGTCCGTCAAGCGGCACTTCCGCGAGCTCGGGCACGACACCCAGACGCAGGACTTCACGGTCGTCGGCGTCGGCGACATGTCCGGCGACGTCTTCGGCAACGGCATGCTGCTCTCCGAGCACATCCGCCTGGTGGCCGCCTTCGACCACCGGCACATCTTCATCGACCCGCACCCGGACGCGGCGACCTCCTACGCCGAGCGCCGGCGCCTGTTCGAGCTGCCGCGCTCCTCGTGGGCCGACTACGACACCTCGCTGCTCTCCGCGGGCGGCGGGATCCACCCGCGCAGCGCGAAGGCCATCCCGGTCAACGCGCACGTCCGCGAAGCCCTCGGGATCGAGGCGGGCGTCACCAAGATGACCCCCGCCGACCTGATGCAGGCCATCCTCAAGGCCCCCGTGGACCTGCTGTGGAACGGCGGCATCGGCACGTACGTCAAGGCGACCGCCGAGACGCACGCGGACGTCGGCGACAAGGCCAACGACGCCATCCGCGTCAACGGCTCCGACGTGTGGGCCAAGGTCATCGGCGAGGGCGGCAACCTGGGCCTGACCCAGCTCGGCCGCATCGAGTTCGCGCGCAGCGGTGCCGGCGGCGAGGGCGGCAAGATCAACACCGACGCCATCGACAACAGCGCGGGCGTGGACACCTCCGACCACGAGGTGAACATCAAGATCCTGCTGAACTCGGTGGTCGCCGACGGGGACC